>SHLQ01000100.1 GCA_004282895.1 Acidimicrobiales bacterium | reverse complement strand
AAGCGGTTCCGGCTGCAGTCCGCCGCCAGCCTGGACACGCGGCAAAGAAGTCGTTTCAGGCCATCCGCATCGAAGTGAACGACGAACTCGCGATTCTTGGACCCGCGCTCGATGCGTTGATTTCGTTGCTCGGACCTGGCGGCATCGGTCTTGTACTCACGTACCACTCCGGCGAGGACCGCATCGTGAAGAACTGCATGCGCACCGCGGTCGAAGCCGACGATCTTCCCGGCATGCCAAGTCGCAGCGACTATGAGTGGCTGTTTCGAGGGGCGCGCACCCCGTCCGCCGATGAGGTCGAGCGCAACTCCCGATCGAAGAGCGCCCGCCTTCGCGGCATCAGACGCAAGGTCGCTGCATGACGAAAGGCCCGACCCTTCCCTCGAGCGCACTGACCGTGCGGTCTTTCCTGCTGCGGAGCCGAACCGGTGACCTGTCGTTTGCGGCCGTCGCCTTCACCGTCGTGTTCGGGTCGCTTCTGGGGATCGTGGCGCTACAGACGATGATCGTCCAGAACCGGGTGGAATTGGATCGGGTGAGCTCGCAACTCGATGAAGAACTCGAGATCAATCGCCGCCTTCGACTCGAGGTCATCGAACTGGAGTCACCCGACCGTGTGCTGGAGCTTGCGAGCGACCGCCTCGGCATGATTCGACCAGATGAGCGTCGCTACCTCCCGGGCATCGATCCAGTGAACCAGGTGGTGGCGCAACCCCAGTTGGCGAATCCGTTCGGGCCGCGCGAATTGCCTGACTTCCTGATCGAGATTGAGACACCATGACGGCCGTCGTCGGATTCATCCAGGTGATGCGAAGCCCATCCCGAAACGGTCTGTCTGGCTGGCGATTTCTGGCGCAGACGCTCGCCATCGCCATCTTTGCCGGCATCCTGCTCTGGCGACTCATCACGTTGCAGGTCCTGGAACCGGAGCGTTATGTCGAACATGGGGAGAACCAGCGCATTCGTTCCGCCGAACTTGCGGCCGAACGAGGTGCGATCGTCGACCGCAACGGCATCGAACTGGCGGTATCGAGTCCACGGCGAAGCATCTGGGCCGACCCGCGGCTGATCACCGACGCCGAAGGCACTGCCGCGGCGATTGTGGCGTATGCCGGTGGCGATGCTGACCAGCTGATCCGCCGTCTGCAGAACGAGGAAGCGAAGTTCGCGTGGATGGCGCGTCAGCTCGACGACGAGACCGCCGACGGTGTGCTGGCGTTGGAACTCAACGGCATCTACGCCACCGAAGAACAGGCCCGACTGACGCCCGGTGGTGACTTCATGGCGCGGGGAATTCTCGGTCGGACCGACATCGACGGCATGGGGCTCTCCGGACTTGAGAAGCAGTACGACGATCTGTTGACCGGCGAGAAGGGGCGAGTGGTCATCGAGCGCGGTTTGGCCGGGGGCGAGCGCGTGACCATCCCCAACGGGCGCTTCGAACTCGTGACTCCGATCTCCGGCAATTCGATCGTGCTGACACTCGATCGGACCGTGCAGTTCGAGGTCGAGAAGCTCCTCGAGCGTCATGTTGTGGACGCTGAGGCTCAGTCGGGCACGGTCATCGTGTCGAAACCGTCAACCGGCGAGATCCTCGCGATGGCGACGGTGGAGCGCACCGATCAGGGGGTCGTGCAGGTGTCCGGCAACAACCGTGGGGTCACCGGCATCGTCGAGCCCGGGTCGATCTCCAAGCCGCTGGCAATTGGCGCGCTGATCGAAGAAGGGCTGGTCACCCCCCACACGCAGGTCTCGGTGGCCGACTCGATTGAGATCTACGACCGGGTGTTCACCGACTCGATCTCCCACGATACGACCAACCTGACGACCGCTCAGGTGCTCGAGACGTCGTCGAATGTGGGTATGGCACTGCTCGCCGACCGCATGACCAACGCGACGATGCACGACTACTTGGCCGACTTTGGCCTCGGCCAGCCGACCGCTCTCAATTTCCCCGGAGAGGCTGACGGCATCCTCCACCCGGCCGACGAATGGTCGGGAGTGTCCCTGCCGAGCGCGGCGATTGGTTATGGCTTCGCGGCCACCCCTTTGCAGATGTTGCGCGCCTACAACGTGTTCGCGAACGATGGCGTACTCGTGGAACCCCACCTCGTGTCCGGCGTCCTCAACCCGGACGGTGACTTCGACATCCTCAGCCCCAATGACGGCACGACGGTCGTGTCCGAGCAGACGGCACGAACCGTTACCTCCATGCTGGCGGGAGTGGTCAACAAGGGGACCGGCCAGCTTGCGTCCGTGCCGGGCTACGAGATCGCCGGCAAAACCGGTACCGCACGTATTGCCCAGCCGAACGGGGGGTATCGCGACGAGGATGGCAATGTGCACCTTCTCACCAGTTTCGCCGGATACCTACCCGCCTCCGACCCCCAGCTGTCGATCATCGTGGTGATCGAGGACCCAACCGGCGATGCCTCCGGCGGCCGGCTCGCCGCGCCGCTCTTTGGTGAGATCTCCAACTTCTCACTGCAGCATTTCCGGATTCCGCCCGCCGCAGCGATCGGCGGTGACTGAGATGGCAGCAACGACACTCACCGATCTTGTCGCCGATGTGAACCAGCGCGTACCTGGGCTTCTCACCCCACATGGCGACCTCGAGGGGCGGCTCGTGCAGGCGATCTCCGATGATTCCAGGCGCGTCGAAGAGGGCACGTTGTTCTTCGCAATCCGCGGTGAGGTCGTGGACGGCCATGACTACATCGAAGCCGTTGCCGATGCCGGAGGTGTGGCCGTGGTCGCCGAGGACGTACGCACCGAACGAATTCCAACCCTGCTGGCCGAGAGCAGCCGGGTCGCCACCGCCCACACGTCTGCGGCATTTC
This sequence comes from Acidimicrobiales bacterium, assembly GCA_004282895.1. Lineage (GTDB taxonomy): Bacteria > Actinomycetota > Acidimicrobiia > Acidimicrobiales > SHLQ01 > SHLQ01. The sequence continues at coordinate 9,674 of SHLQ01000100.1, read as the reverse complement.
ACGGTCATCCATCAGCCGAGATTCAAGTGGTGGCGGTCACCGGTACCAACGGGAAGACGTCGATCGTCAACCTGATCGAACATCTTGTACGTCACGCCGGCCGAACCGCCGAATCGTTTGGCACACTCACGGGTACCTTGACGACCGCAGCCGCCCCTCGGTTCCAGGAGCGACTTCGCTCCGCAGCCGACAGTGGGGTCACGGTCGTGGCCGCCGAGGTCTCCTCCCATGCACTCGACCAACATCGGGTCGATGGCACCACCTTTGCCATCGGGATCTTCACCAACCTCACCCAGGACCACCTCGACTACCACGCGACGATGGAGGCGTACTTCCAGGCGAAAGCTCGGCTCTTCTCCATGTGTGAGGTCGCGATCATCGACGTGTCGAACGAGTGGGGACGGCGACTTGCAGACCTCGTGGACATTCCTACGATCGAGGTCGACGCGACCGCGGAAACCGCCGACCTTCGACCCAACGGCTCGTCGTTCGACTGGCAGGGCCAGCGCGTCTCGATTCCGTTGGGCGGTCGATTCAACGTGTCGAATGCGATCCTTGCCGCAGAGGCCGCCCTATGCCTCGGCCTTGAGGTCGACGATGTGGTCGCCGGCCTCGTCGCGGTGCCACAGATCCCGGGGCGGTTCGAATGGGTCGCCGCCGGCCAGTCGTTTGGCATCGTGGTGGACTATTCGCACACCCCAGCAGGGTTGGAGGCGGCGATCGCTACCGCTCGGGAGCTGATCCCCGAGGACGGTCGGGTGTTCGTTGTATTTGGCGCAGGCGGGGACCGCGACCCGGGCAAACGGCCGATGATGGGCGCGGCATCCCTCTCCGCCGACGTTGTTATCGTCACCTCGGACAACCCCCGCACCGAGGACCCAGGCACCATCATTGATCACATCTTCCAGGGGATCGACATGTCGGCTGACGCCACGATTGTGCGCGAGGTCGACCGCCGCGCGGCGATTGGGATGGCCATCGCTGATGCTCGTGAAGGAGACATCGTGGTGATCGCCGGCAAGGGCCACGAGCAGTATCAAATCATTGGCGAGACCCGCCACGAATTCGACGATCGTCTCGTGGCCCGCAGCGCTGTCAACACCATCGCGGAGGCGGGCAGAGCGTGATTCGTCTTCTCATCGCTGCGGCCACATCGGTGATCGTGTCGCTCGTGTCCACTCGACTGCTCATCGATTTCCTCACGAAACAGGAAGTTGGTCAGCCCATCCGCGAAGACGGTCCGCAAGGACATTTCACGAAAGCGGGCACACCCACCATGGGGGGTCTGGCGATCGTCTTCGGCGCCTTCGTTGGGTACATCGTCGCGGACATCATCAACATCTTCGGGTACGGCCCGGCGAACGTGTTCACCCGAACGGGCCTCGTCGTGATGGGTACCATTCTCGCCACGGGCGGCGTCGGCTTCCTTGACGACTGGATCAAGATCTCTCGCGAACGAAGTCTCGGGTTGAGCAAACGGGCCAAGGTCATCGGGCTCGTGTCCGTCGCCGTCCTGTTCGCCGTCTTGTCGGTGACGTGGAGCAACGTCCACACCGAACTGTCCTTCGTACGGTGGGACTCCATCGGCTTCGACCTTGGACGCATCGGTTGGTCAATCTGGGCGATCCTGCTCATCTTGGCCTCGGCGAATGCGGTCAACCTCACCGATGGGCTCGATGGGCTCGCATCGGGCGCGGCCATCTTGAACTTCGCCGGATTCACGTTCATCGCGTTCTGGGCGTTCCGTCACCCAGAGGAATACGACATTCCTCATGCGCTCGACCTCGCCGTCATCGCGGTCTCCATGCTCGGAGGGTGTGTCGGGTTCCTGTGGTTCAACGCCGCCCCGGCCCAGATCTTCATGGGAGATACGGGGTCACTTGCGATTGGTGCCGCGCTGGCTGCGCTTGCACTCACGACCAACACCCACCTCTTGCTGCCGATCATGGGGATGTTGTTCGTCACCGAGACCGTGTCGGTGATTCTTCAGGTCTTTGTCTTCAAGACGCAGAAGGGTCGTCGGCTCTTCCGTATGGCACCGATTCATCATCATTTCGAACTGGCCGGGTGGCCAGAAACGCGCGTGATCATTCGGTTCTGGCTGCTTTCGGGGCTCACCACAGGGGTCGGACTCGGGTTGTTCTACTGGGACTCGATCCGCCAGGGAATCACCGCGTGATCAAACCCCTCGTCGAAGGCGATGAGGCACTGGTACTTGGCCTTGGGCTTTACGGCGTCGCGGTTGCGCGCGCATTGCGATCCCGGGGCATCAGCGTCACGGTGGCCGAGGATCGACCCACCGATCTTACTGCGACCCTGGCGGAGGAACTCGACGTCACGCTGCTGGCCGAGCCAGCAGTGGAGGCTCTGGTGGAGGCGCTGGCCCGCGCGGACGCCTTCGTGCCGAGCCCAGGTGTTCCGCAACAACATGGCGCATTCGCCGCGGCCGTTGCGACCGGAGTGCCGACGATCAGCGAGTTCGACATGGCTCGGTGGTGGGACAATCGGCCGATCGTTGCCATCACGGGCACCGATGGCAAGACCACCGTCACGATGTTGACCGTCGAGATGTTGCAACGGTCGGGTGTTGCCGCGGCGGCGGCGGGCAACAACGATCTTCCACTCATCGAGGCGATCGATGATCCTCAGACGGCAGTGTTTGTGGTCGAGGCGTCGTCCTTCCGGCTGGCGCACACGCAGCGGTTCGCACCCCGCGCGGCGGCGTGGCTGAACTTTGCCCCCGATCACCTCGACGTCCACCTCGATCTCACCAGCTACGAGGACGCAAAAGCCTCGATCTGGGCCGACCTTCCGGTCGGCGGCCTCGCGGTCGCGACGTTGGCTGACCCCACCGTGATGAAACACGTGCCCACGGATCGCCGCGTCTCAACGATCGGACTCACGGAGGGCACCTCGCGGGTCGTGGGCGACGAACTCAGCATCGATGACGTGCCGATCTGTCGTATCGATGAGTTGCCTCGCCATTTCGACCATGACATCACCAACACGCTGACGGCCGCGACCTTGGCGTTGGAGTTGGGAGCGACCCGTACCGGTGTGCGCGACGCAATCATGTCCAGTGAGGCGCTGCCGCACCGGATCCAGTTCGTCGAGACGATCGAAGGCATCGACTTCTACAACGACTCCAAAGCCACCGTGCCGCACGCGGTTGTCACGGCCACCGGATCCTTCGATTCGGTGATCCTGATCGCCGGGGGACGAAACAAGGGTCTCGACCTCCGCGACATGGCGTCCCGCTCACCGAGTGTCCGCGAAGTGGTCGCGATCGGCGAGGCGGCGCCGGACATCGAGTCGGCGTTCGGGGGGTTGGCCCCGACCGTGGTCGCGCAGGACATGCGAGACGCGATCCGGATTGCGTTCCGGATCGCAGATCCCGGGGAAGTGGTCCTCCTGTCGCCGGGCTGTGCGTCCTACGATTCTTATACGTCGTACGTGGCTCGGGGCGAGGATTTCATCGGGTTAGTCGCGGAACTCGCAAAGGACCAACGTGATGGAGACAACCCGTGACTGAGACGCGCCGTCGCAACACGGATACCCGTCGCCGGGTCGAGAAGCGCCATCCGCAACGATCGATTCGAACGCCGGCCGGCCCCCGTGTCGTCCGGGAACGTCGCCGACCAGAACCCGTTCCGACGCGGCGACGTGGCGTCAACAGTCGTAAGAGCGTTCAAGCCGCAGCATTGATTCTGGTCGGGATTGTGATCTCACTCAGCACACTCGGCCTGACGATGGTGCTGTCCGCGTCGTCGGTCACGTCTTTGGCTGCGACAGGGTCACCGTGGGGGGAGTTCCGCTCCCAGTCGATCTGGCTCGGCCTCGGCCTCGCCGTGATGATTGTCATCAGCTTTCTGGACTACCAACGACTTCGGATTCTGACGATTCCCGGGTTGGGGATTTCGATGGTGATGCTGTTGCTGGTGCTCGTGCCCAGCCTCGGCATCGAGGTGAACGGGGCACAACGGTGGCTGCGACTGGGGCCGCTGCAGTTCCAACCATCGGAGATCGCCAAGTTCGCGCTCGTGCTCTACGGCGCACACGTGTTGTCGTTGCAGAAGGACATCGACCTTCGACGGTCGGTTCGTCCCCTTGTTGCGGTGCTCATCACCTACGGCACGCTGATTCTGCTGCAACCGAATCTCGGTACGACGATCATCGTGTTCGCCATCGGTCTCATGATCATGTTCTCCGCCGGCGTGAAGCTCTGGGTGCTGGCCGGACTTGGTGGTATCAGCGTCGCCGGCGCCGGAATTCTTGCTTTCTTCGCCGAGTACCGTCGGGCCCGTCTGCTGGCGTTCATGGATCCGTGGGCGTCACCACTGCAGGAGGGCTACCAGACGATCCAATCTCTCGTCAGTGTGGCCAACGGCGGTGTCACCGGTGTGGGCATCGGCGCGAGCCGCGGCAAGTTCGGGTTCTTGCCCGAAGCACACAACGATTTCATCTTTGCCGTCATGGCTGAGGAGTTCGGGCTGGTGGGCGCCAGTGTTGTTGTTCTCGCCTACGCGATCTTCGGTCTTGCTGCGCTCTCGATCGCCCGTCGCGCTGATCGGTTTGGTGGTCTCCTGGTTGTTGGCATCACCACGTGGGTTCTCGTGCAGGCCTTCATAAACGTCGGCGCAGTACTCGGTGTGATGCCCATCACTGGCGTGCCATTGCCGTTCATGTCCGCCGGCGGCACCTCACTCGTGTCCACGCTCGGCGGTGTCGGAGTGATCCTGAGCGTCGCCCGCCGCACAAAATGAGTACCTACGCCCTCATCGTTGGCGGGGGAACTGCCGGCCACGTGCTTCCTGGCGTCGCGATCGGTGCCGAGCTCGTACACCGCGGCCACGACCCGGCGACCATTCACTTTGTCGGGTCGGAACGAGGCGTCGAGCGCACCATCGTTCCCGAGGCGGGATTCGATCAAACCCTGCTTCCCGGTCGTGGCATCCAAAGGCGCTTCACGCGCGACAACATTGGGGCGATCCGTGGCCTGATCGATGCCTTCGGCCAGGCGAAGACACTCGTCGATGACCGGGAACCCGCTGTGGTGGTCGCACTTGGTGGTTATGCCAGCGTGCCCGCCGGGTTGTGGGCGGCGATTCGACGTATCCCGATCGTGGTCGCGGAGCAGAACGCCGTGCCGGGTCTGGCCAACAAGTTGATCGGTCGCTTCGCGAAGGCCTGTGCGGTGTCCTTCGAAGGAACCGAGTTACCGCGCGCAACGTGGACCGGAAATCCCGTGAGGCCCGAGATTTTGGCGGTCGGGGCCGATGCTGCGGCCGCTCGGGATCGGGCCCGATCGGAGCTCGGCCTCGCGGCGGGCACAAAGTTGGTTGTGGTTTTCGGTGGCTCACTCGGTGCCCGCACGATCAACAACGCGACGATCGATGCGCTCGATTTGTTGAAGGATCGCCAGGACGTGCACATTCGCCACATCATCGGCACCCGTGACTTCGCCGACATCACGTCGAAAGCGGCGAAACGGCTGGACGGGCCGCTGACCTACACGCCGATCGAATACGAACACGACATGGCGTCCATCTTCGCCGCGGCGGATCTTGTGGTATGCCGAGCCGGCGCGACGTCGTGCGCCGAGCTCGCCGTCACTGGCACACCGAGTGTGCTCATCCCTCTTCCCGGTGCGCCGGGCGACCATCAGACGGCCAACGCTCGGGCACTCGAGCGGGTGGGCGGAGCGGAGCTCGTACCGGATTCGCTGGTCGACGGCCCCCTGGTTGCCCGCACCGTGGAGCGCCTGCTCGAAGACCCGGAGACCCTCGCAGACATGCGCCTGGACGCTCGGTCGATCGCCCGACCCGATGCGGCGTCCGCGGTCGCCGATCTCGTGGAGCGGTTCGGGGGTTCCCATGGATGAGTTCGTTCGACCCGACCTCAGCGCTCCAACATCGGTGCACATCATCGGCATCGGCGGCTCGGGTATGGCCGCGATTGCCCATGTTCTGCACGCGATGGGCCACCAGGTTTCGGGCAGTGATCTTGCGGCCTCGGCTGCGTTCGAGCGGCTCGTCGGCGAAGGGGTCGCCGCCGTTCTCGGACACGACGCGGCGTACCTCGGTGATGCCGCGGTCATCGTCCGATCCACTGCCATCCCGGACACCAATCCAGAAGTCGTCGAAGCTCTGAAGCGGGGCCAGCGGGTGCACCATCGGGCGGAGGTACTCTCCGCCATCAGCGATCTGAAGCGCACGGTCGCGGTGGCCGGAACCCACGGGAAGACCACAACGTCCTCGATGCTCGCAGTCATCGCCATCGAGGCTGACATCGAACCGTCGTTCATCATCGGTGGGGACGTGACTCAGCTGGGAACGGGAGCCGCATGGGGGAGTGGCGAATGGTTCATCGTCGAAGCTGACGAGAGCGACGGCACCTTCGTCACGCTGGGTCATGAAATCGGCGTCGTCACGAACGTCGAGCCGGACCATCTCGAGCACTACGGAGGTGAGGAGGGATTGCGGAAAGCATTCGTCGACTTCGCTGCGATGGGAGACACGACCGTGATTTGCGCCGATGACGAAGGAGCTCGACAACTGTCGCAACCCGGTACGACCGTGACCTACGGGATGGAGCTCGGCGACTACGAGATCTCCAATCACGAACGCAGCGGCACCCACTCCTTCGAGATCAGCTTCCGTGGCGACAGCCTCGGGCGGATCGAGCTGGGAATGACGGGTCGCCACAACGTGCGCAACGCCACTGCTGCCGCGGTGACGGCGTTGCAGATGGGGATTCCGTTCGAGGCGATCCAGCGTGGACTCGGAGGGTTCGGCGGAGTGGGGCGTCGGTTGGAGCGGCGCGGAACACACGATGGAATCCTCTTCATCGACGACTATGCCCACCTGCCGTCCGAAGTGGCCGCGGCGATCGATGGGGCCAGCGACGTTGGCCACGATCGGCTCGTTGTCGTCTTCCAACCGCATCGATACAGCCGAACCGAGGCGGTGTGGCAGGACTTCACCGACCGCTTCGACGGGGCCGACCTTCTCGTCATCACCGACGTCTATGCATCGGGTGAACCGGCGCGCGAAGGGGTTACGGGGCAGTTGATCGTTGACGCAGTTCAACGTGGGGCCTCACCGCCGGAGATCCTCTACCACGCCGACCGGACGACGCTGGCCGACCGCCTTGCCGACCTACTTGATCGCGGCGACGTGTGTCTCACGCTTGGCGCCGGAGACTCCGTGAAACTTCCCGATGAGACTCTCGAGCGGCTTCGGAGCATGGCATGAGTGACGCGCCGGTTGAACCAATCGAGGACGACAACGTCGCGCTGGAGCCGATCGACGAGCTTGCAGCTCTGGCCGAGGCCGTGGACGGAATCGACGTGGAACGCGATGTTTCGAGCGCCGACTTCTGCACGTATCGCGTCGGGGGACCTCTGGCGTTGTTGGTTCGTGTGTCGAACATGGAGGCACTTGCCGAACTGGCAGAAGCAGCCGTCGCACTCGCCGTGCCAACCTTGGCGTTGGGTCGCGGGTCGAATCTGCTCGTGGCCGACGAGGGGTTCGATGGGTTGGCCATCCACCTCGTCGGGACATTTGGCGAAACCACGATCGACGATTGCACGGTTGTCGCCGGTGGCGCCGCAGCTTTGCCGGTCGTGGCGAGGGCGCCGGTGGCGGCGGGCCTCACCGGATTTGAATGGGCCGTGGGTGTCCCTGGCTCGATAGGTGGTGCCGTTCGTATGAACGCGGGCGGTCACGGCTCGGACATGTCCGAGAGTGTCACGTCGGTGCAAATTGCCGACCTGCACCTCGGGGGTCTGTTTCGCCGGGATGCGAGCTCGCTCGCCTTCGGCTACCGGCATTCTGCGATCGCACCTTGGGAAATCGTCGCGTCCGCAACGATCGAGCTCGAGTACTCCGAAGGATTCGACAGCGCGCAGATGCTGAGCGACATCGTCGCCTGGCGGCGTGAGCATCAGCCCGGCGGCGCCAATGCCGGTTCGGTCTTCACGAACCCACCCGACGACAGCGCCGGTCGACTGATCGACGTGACGGGTCTGAAGGGCCTGCGCATCGGTACGGCCGAGGTTTCCGAGAAACATGCGAACTTCATTCAGGCGGACCCCGGCGGTGCCGCCAGTGATGTGTACAAGCTAATGGCGGAGGTCGCACGCCGCGTCGAAGACAAGACCGGCGTCCGCCTGCAGGCGGAAACCCACCTTGTGGGCTTCGACGATCACCCGACGGGGAAAGCTGATGCGTAAGACTGATCCGGTGCACGAGGCCGACCAGATCTCCCGGCGCGCGTCACGCCGAGCAACAGAGCATGGAGAGACCCGACGACGTCGAGGCCGGGCGCCCGAGCGGACGGACCCGATAGCCGTCGCCGAGGAGGCTGCGGACGCAGCTCGCCGTCGCATCCCCTGGACGTGGTGGGCGCTCGCCGCCGTGGTCGTTCTGGTCACGTTGGCCGCCCTCGTGTTGCGGGCACCGTTCTTCGCGGTGAACCACGTGCAGCTGAACGGCGAATCGCGAACGAGTGAAGGCGCCGTCCTCGAAGCACTGCAAATCATCGAGGGGGAATCTCTCGCCCGATTCAACACGAATGAGGCGGCCGACCGGGTGGGCGAGTTGCCCTGGGTTGAATCGGTATCAGTGAACCGTGGCTGGCCGTCGACACTTCAGGTCACCTTGCGCGAACGCACCCCGGCTGCCGCACTGGCTGTGGACGGCGGAGCGACGTGGGTCGTCGTCGATGCCACGGGCCACGTGCTGGAGCATCGTTTGACACCACCCACAACCCTGCCCCTGGTTCACGTTCCTCGCGAAATCGGAGTGAGTGTGCCGGTGGGTGGTGTGATCGACGCGGCCAAACCCGTGCTCGACGTGGCAACATCGACGCCCGCCCAATTGACGGCGTGGGTGGACACGTGGACGATGACCGCCGATGGCGAGATCTTCGTTGAGCTGGTTGGCTCGGCTCGTGCCGTACTGGGCAGCGAACGGGATCATCGAACCCAGTTCGTTTCGCTCGCATCGATCGTGGACGGCGGCACGAGTCTGGTGTGTATTTCGTCGATCGACCTTCGCGTGCCGGACACACCGGTGATCGAGCGCGATGCGGACTGTCTGGCCGCATCCGGTGACCAGTAAATTTCTCGGCTCCCGTTTTGCTGTTTTCGCAAATGTGCGCTTTCCTATCTCACGTGGCGTGTTCTTCACGCCACAGCGAGTAGGGGTCGAAGGGTGCGCGTCACGCTTCGGCCATCCGCACCCTCCCTGTGGCGGTGTGGATGGCCGCCGAGCGTGAGGCGCGACCTACCCAATACACCCGTGTGCGATGATCGGGACCGGAGGAAACACCCCAAATGAACGGAACACCCCAGAACTACCTGGCGACAATCAAAGTCGTCGGAGTCGGCGGCGGCGGCGTCAATGCAGTGAACCGCATGATCGACGCCGGATTGAAGGGCGTGGACTTCATCGCCGTCAATACCGACGCGCAGGCGTTGCTCATGAGCGACGCCGATGTGAAGCTCGATATCGGCCGTGAACTGACCCGCGGACTCGGCGCCGGCAGCGACCCGGAAATCGGACGCCAAGCCGCCGACGATCACCGCGATGAGCTCGAAGCTGCCATCAGCGGCGCCGACATGGTGTTCATCACGGCGGGCAAGGGGGGCGGCACCGGTACCGGCGCCGCTC
>SHLQ01000276.1 GCA_004282895.1 Acidimicrobiales bacterium | reverse complement strand
CCCGGGGCCCTCGACGGTTTTGGTGTCAGTGAATCAGAGTCAGCTCTTCGCGTCTCCCACAAGGCCAACCGCATCGCTGCGATTCGCCAGCCAGTCAGCCAGATCCTGCTCTTCCTCATCGGCGGAGCTGTAGAACTCCATCGGCGTGTAGTCGGGCGCATTCGGCTCGACCTTGCGGTACTCGGCAATACCGGTACCAGCCGGGATGAGCTTGCCGATGATGATGTTTTCTTTCAGGCCCAACAGACCGTCGCTCTTGGATTCGATCGCGGCCTCGGTGAGGACACGGGTCGTTTCCTGGAACGATGCGGCGGACAGCCACGACTCGGTAGCCAACGAAGCCTTGGTGATACCCATGAGTTGAGGCCGACCCTCCGCAGGGCGCTTGCCCTCCTGCACCAGCTGACGGTTGGTGTCGGCGTACACCTTGGTGTCGACATTCTCCCCAGGCAAGAAATCTGAGTCGCCTGGCTCCGAAACAGCAATGCGGCGCGTCATCTGGCGCACGATCAGCTCGATGTGCTTGTCATGAATCGATACACCCTGATCGCGGTACACCTTCTGGACTTCCTCGACGAGGTAACGCTGGGTCTCCCGGACACCCTTGATGTCCATGAGCTCCTTCGGGTCACGAGGGCCCTCCACGATTGCATCACCAGCGGTGATTTCATCTCCGTCGTTCACCTCGAGACGAGCCAACGAAGGCACCGTGTAGGTGTCTTCGGTGCCATCGTCGCCGACGATCAGAACGGTGCGGCCCTTGCCGTCGTCTTCACCAACTCGCACGACACCACTGGTTGCAGCCAGCGTTGCCTTGCCCTTGGGTGAGCGAGCCTCGAACAGCTCGACAACGCGGGGCAGACCACCGGCAATATCGCCGCCGCCTGCAACACCACCGGTGTGGAAGGTGCGCATGGTGAGCTGGGTACCCGGCTCACCAATGGACTGGGCAGCGATAACGCCCACAGCCTCGCCCGGCTCGATTGTGATGCCGGTTGCCAGTGACGTGCCGTAACACGCGGCGGAGACACCCTGATCGGATTCGTCGGTCAGCGGCGAGAGCACCTGCACACGATCGATCTTCTCATCGTCGCGAATCGCAATCATGATCTCTTCGGTGACCTCGGTGCCGGCCTTGTAGGTCTCCCCACCAGCCTTGACGTCCTGGGCCAACGTACGGCTGAGGAGTCGGGTCTCGAGGTACGTGCGCTTGCCCGCGGAATCGGGGTTTGTGTCCTCGAGCCAGATACCGCGTACGGTGCCTCCGGCTTCGAACGGATCCTCGGTGTTGATGATCAGCTCCTGGGCCACATCGACGAGGCGACGGGTCAGGTATCCGGAGTCGGCGGTACGAAGAGCGGTATCGACGAGACCCTTGCGGGCACCCGGCGTAGCGATGAAGTACTCGAGCATGGCGAGGCCTTCACGGAAGTTGCTCTTGATCGGACGAGGAATCATGTCACCACGAGGGTTGGCCACAAGACCGCGCATACCGGCGATCTGACGGACCTGCATCATGTTTCCTCGAGCACCGGAGGTCACCATCATGTCGATCGGGTTGAAGAGCTCGGCCTTCAGGCCAGCTTCCATCTCGTTCTTCACCTGTTCGGTGGCCTCGGACCAGATCTCGACCTCTTTCTGTCGACGCTCACCATCGGTGATGATGCCGCGACGGAACTGGGTCTCGACCTTCTCCGCTTCCTTCTCATGAGAGTCGAGAATCGAGCGCTTGCTGTCCGGTGTCTTCACGTCGTCGATCGAGACCGTGAGGCCCGACTGCGTCGCATAGCGGTAGCAGAGGTCCTTGATGCCATCGAGGCTTCGGGACACGACGGCCTTCGGGTATTCCCGAGCCAAGGTGTCGACAATGTCACCCATCGTGCCCTTGGCGATTGGCTCGTTGATGTAGCGGAAACTGTCGGGCAGTTCCGCGTTGAACAGCACCCGACCAGCAGTGGTTGGGGTGTAGACGGCGGCCGAACCGTTCGCCGGGGTCTCGAGGAGCGCCGGCGTGCGGTACTGGATCATGGCGTGCAGATCGAGGTCGCCAGCTTCGTAGGCGAACAACACCTCGTCGAGGTTGCGGAACGTACGTCCCTCTCCTATGAGGCCATCGACCGCACGGCTGAGATAGAAGGCACCGATGATCATGTCCTGCGTCGGGGTGACGAGCGGACGGCCGTTGGCCGGGCTCAGCACGTTGTTCGCTGACAGCATCAGCACGCGAGCCTCAGCCTGCGCTTCTGCCGACAGGGGCAGGTGCACGGCCATCTGGTCGCCGTCGAAGTCCGCGTTGAATGCGGTACACACGAGCGGGTGCAGCTGGATGGCCTTGCCCTCCACGAGCACGGGTTCGAATGCCTGAATACCGAGGCGGTGCAGCGTTGGCGCACGGTTCAGGAGCACGGGGTGTTCCTGAATCACGTCGTCGAGCACGTCCCAGACCTGTGGCTTGCGACGCTCGACCATACGTTTGGCCGACTTGATGTTCTGGGCGACCTCACCATCGACAAGACGCTTCATCACGAACGGCTTGAACAGTTCGAGTGCCATCAGCTTGGGCAGACCACACTGATGCAGCTTCAGGGTTGGGCCGACCACAATGACCGAACGGCCGGAGTAGTCGACGCGCTTACCGAGAAGGTTCTGACGGAAGCGGCCCTGCTTGCCCTTGAGCATGTCGGACAGCGACTTGAGCGGACGGTTGCCTGGTCCGGTGACCGGGCGACCACGACGTCCGTTGTCGAAGAGGGCGTCCACTGCTTCCTGCAGCATGCGCTTCTCGTTGTTGACGATGATCTCGGGAGCTCCGAGATCGAGCAGCCGCTTCAGACGGTTGTTGCGGTTGATCACACGGCGGTACAGATCGTTGAGATCCGAGGTCGCGAAACGGCCACCGTCGAGCTGCACCATTGGCCGCAGCTCCGGCGGAATCACGGGCACAACGTCGAGGATCATGGCGCGTGGGTCATTGACCCGGTTGCCACGCTCGTCGCGACGGTTGAAGGCCGCAACAATCTTCAGACGCTTGATGGCCTTCTGCTTACGCTGAGCCGACAGAGGTTTCTGGCCTTCCGGCGGATCAATCTGCGTGCGCAGCTTCTCTTCTTCGGAGTCGAAGTCGATGCGTTCGATGAGATCGGCGAGTGCACCTGCACCCATGCCACCCTCGAAGTAGTCGGCGTAACGGATGTGCATTTCGCGCCACAACATCTCGTCTTCGATGATCTGGCGACCGAACATCCCCTTGAACTCGTCGTAGGCACGGGTGAGGACGTCGATCTCCATCTCGTAACGCTCGCGAGCAGCGGCGAGATCCTTGTCGACCGCACGCTGGCGGGCCTTAATCTCGGTGTCCTTCGCCTTGGACTTCTCCATCTTGGCGACCTCGGCTTCGAGGTCTTCGTGGATGCGGGCAAGCTCGAGCTCCATTTCCTTTTCGAGCTCTTCCTTTTCGGCCAGCATCTCGGCT
>SHLQ01000099.1 GCA_004282895.1 Acidimicrobiales bacterium | reverse complement strand
TGTGATGTGCCGGTGGCCGGTGTCATCAACGCTGCCGACGCATCAAGCCTCTACGAGATCCCACTTGTGGTTCACGACGAGGGCCTCGACCGGTTCGTCATGGATCATCTTCGTATCGACGCCCCCGAGCCTGACCTCACCGAATGGCGAGCGCTCGTTGATCGAGTGTTCTCGGCGACGAAGACCGTTCGCATCGGCCTCATCGGCAAGTACGTCAGCCTCATCGACGCCTACCTTTCGGTTGTTGAAGCGCTCAATCACGCAGGGATTCATCACGGCGTAAACGTGGAGGTTGAATGGATCCAGGCCGAGGAGGTCGAAGGCCTTCTGACCGATCGGCTCCGAGCGCTCGACGGGATCGTGATTCCGGGTGGCTTCGGTGAACGGGGCGTGGAGGGCAAGATTGCGGCCGCTGGGTTCGCCCGCGAGCACGGCATCCCGTGTCTCGGACTGTGCCTCGGGATGCAGGTCATGGCCATCGAATACGGCCGGAACGCACTTGGATTGACCGGAGCCAACTCGCTCGAGTTCGACCCCCAGACACCACATCCCGTCATCAACCTGATGGAGAACCAACGCGACGTCTCCGAGAAGGGCGGCACGATGCGGCTGGGTGCCTATGTTGCGCAGCTTGCACCTGGTTCCAAGGTCGCCGAATCCTACGGCGAAGAGGTTGTGTCCGAGCGGCACCGCCATCGCTATGAGTTCAACGGGAAATACCTGTCGCGCTACGACGACGGCGACTTCTGGGCGTGTGGGGAATCCCCAGACGGACGCCTGGTGGAGTTTGTGGAGCTTCGTTCGCACCCGTTCTGGGTTGGAACACAGGCCCACCCGGAGTTCAAGAGCCGACCGGATCGGCCCGCTCCCCTGTTTCGCACGTTCATTGACGCGGCCCTCGACCGCAAGAGCGGCAGGAATCCGCAGATCATTCAGATCGACTCACCCGCTGCCTCGTCATGAGTGGGTTCCGTTCGCTCGGCGAGCGGACAATACACACGGGCCACATCTTCCGTCTGGTTGACGCCCAATTCGAGGCGCCCAACGGATCGATCTTCTCGCGCGACGTGGTACGACACCCCGGAGCGGTGGCCGTCGTGCCGGTCATCGACAACCACGTCGTTCTCGTGCGCCAGTATCGAGGCGCTCTCGATGCAACGATGCTGGAAATTCCCGCTGGTCTACGCGACGTTGAGGGTGAGGCGCTCGCCGAAACTGCACAACGCGAGTTGATCGAAGAAACGGGTATGCGGGCGGGTTCTCTGGAACACCTTGCGGACGTGCACAACTCAATCGGGTTCTGTGACGAGCGAATCACGATCTTCATTGGCCGCGATCTCGAGCCGTGTGAACGACCAGCAACCGACAGCCCAGAAGAGCAGCACATGGAGATCCTTCGGGTTCCTCTCCATGAGTTATCGGGGATGGTCACATCGGGCGAGATCACGGATGCCAAGACCGTTGTTGGTGTGCTGGGGCTCCTTCAACGCAGCTCATGACCACGGACGTTCTTCCGGCCGAGATCGAGGAGTTCCTCACCCACCTTGCCGTCGAGCGCGGACGGGCGCAGAACACGCTTCAGGCGTATCGCAGAGATCTCCGGAACTACGCCGTGTTCCGCAAGGGCGAGATCATCACGACAAGTGCGGAGGATGTTCGCGCGTACCGGGCCCATCTCGTTGGCTCTGGCCTGGCGCCATCCTCGGTCAACCGGGCGATGGCGTCCGTTCGCGGCGTCCATCGGTTTCTGTTTGCTGAAGGTCTCGTCGCCCATGACCCAACCGCCGATGTGGCGTCGAAACGGCTGCCCCGGGGCCTTCCGAAAGCGCTGAGCGAGGACGACATTACGCAGCTTCTAGAGAGTGTCGCCGGCGCAGAGCCCGTGGATCGACGCGACCGCGCGATCCTCGAGTTGCTCTATGGAACGGGAATGCGTATCTCCGAATTGGTGGGTATGTCCCTCGAGGACATCGACCGGCCTGCCCAGCTGATTCGGGTCACGGGAAAAGGCAACAAGCAACGCATCGTCCCGCTGGGCCGTATCGCCGCAGAGGCACTGGACGAGTGGTTATCGGCTGGCGGACGATCGGCGTTTGAGCCCAAGACCTGGGCCGACCGCAGCGCGGAGTCGGCGGTGTTCTTGAACCAACGTGGCGGGAGGCTCTCCCGTCAAGGTATGTGGGGCGTATTGAGGAAGCGAGCGCTGACCGTGGGCCTCGCGGACCGGGTGTCGCCGCATGTGCTGCGCCACAGCTGTGCCACTCATATGCTCGACCATGGCGCCGACATACGCACGGTGCAGGAACTTCTCGGGCATGCATCCATCACGACGACCCAGCTGTACACCAAGGTGTCGACCGAGCTCTTGCAGCGCGAATATGACCGTTCCCATCCTCGAGCTTCACCGGTGACCTGATGGGGCTGTGGCATCTCTCGAAGCGTTTCTTTGGAAGTCTCAACCCGCTCCCGATACGGGCACAGGACGTGTCGTGGGCGCACGCGCAGCTGCTGGACGGTGAGCAGGCACTCTGGGACCGAATGCGCCGTCAGGATCGACGCCACAGCCTCGCGGTTGCCCATCGGGTCGATGAGGCGCTCGGCGCTGACGCTCCCCGCGAAGTCCTGGCCGCGGCCCTCCTGCATGATGTGGGCAAACTCGACAGCAATCTCGGCCCCTTCTATCGCGTGGCAGCGACCGCGGCCGCGAAGGTCGCCGGCCATGACATGGCCGACCCCTGGGCATCTACTTCTGGCGTTACCAGACGAATTGGGCTCTACCTGCTCCACCCCCAGATTGGGGCTGACCACCTGCGAATGGCTGGCTCACATGCACTGACGGTCGCGTGGGCAGAGGAACATCACAACGAGCCCGATGGAGGTTCGGTTCCTGAACCGTACGCAACCGTGCTCCGCGAGGCTGACGACGACTAGGGCGGAGCCGTCGTTGTGGTCGTTGTTGTGGTGGTTGGCGCGGCCGTCGTGGTCGTCGTGGGCGCCGCGGTTGTAGTGGTGGTGGGTGCCACGGTTGTAGTGCTGGTCGTGGTTGTGGTTGTGGTGGTCGTGGTCGTCGTTGTAGTGGTTGTCGGAGCCACGATGTCATTGACCGTGATGCTGAACGTGCGCCAGGGGCCGTCGCCGGCATCGTTCCTCGCCCGTACGCGCCCGCCGTACACGCCGTTCGCGTCGAAGGTAAACGTGGGGTTGTTCGTCCTGTCGTTCTGTTCGTCCGCGGTGCCGTCGACGTCCCACTGCCAGTCGTTCGGGTTGTTGGAGGCCGACGCCAGCATTGTTACGACGCCCCCGTCATTGGACGGCTCCGAAAGGGCCGTGATGACGGGTGGCTCGAGAATGTTGGAGACCGTGAGGGTGAGGTCCCACGGAACGCTGTCGCCATCGTCGTTCGACGCAATGCCGGTCCCGAAGTACGTGCCGTTTTCGTCGAAGCTGAACGTCGGATTGGCGCTGCTGCTGCCGGAGATCGATGCACCAGCCATGACCCAATCCCATGAGTCCGGTTGATTCGTTGCTATCGCGTTGACAACGATCTCGCCCTCCCCAATCGTCTGCGTGCTCACGTTCGTAATGACAGGCGGACGGATCAGGTCGATGTCGTAAGACAGCTGTACGGGGGCCGAGTCGCCTACGCCGTTGGTCGCCGTCGCAGTGACGGTCTTCTGCCCCTCGGTGGCATATCGAAGAATCGGGGAGTCAGAGAACTGACCGGACACAAACGTTGCCCCAGCTGCTTCCCACGACCATGAGGTCGGCGAATTGCTTGCACTGCCAGAGAGCTCAACCAGGCCGTCAACATTGCTCGTGACACTCAGCGAACGTATGGATGGGGGTTCTGGCACGTCAACGAACGGAGAGTCTGCTGTTAGCGAGTCGATGTCGCCCGAACCGTTGGTCACCGTGAGGGTGATGGGGTACTGCCCGGACCTTGCGAATGTGAATACCGGTGTCGGTGTATTTCCATTCGCGATGTCGACCGCTAGAGGTGACGTCCACTTCCACACAACCACGTTGGTGGAGGCCGAGCCGTCACACGCAATACTCACACCGACAACCTCACACGAGAACCGTGCCTCGGGGGGGATCTCCCGGACGCCGATCTGTCGGTCCGCGCTGTCGGATCCGGCAACGTTCGAGACCGTGAGTGTGACGACGTATTCGCCCGGCTGGTCGTACACATGGGTTGGGTTCTGAGATGTTGACGTGGTTTCGTCACCAAAGTTCCAGGACCAGGAGGTTGGGCCCCGAGTCGACCGATCTTCGAACGTGACCTCCAAGCCGTTGTCCACGTAGTCGAATCGGGCCCGGGGCAGTTGTGCCACCGTGATGGACTCTGATGCGGGGGCGGAAGCCCCGGTGGCGTTGCTCGCGATCAGCGTCACCACGTAGGTTCCCGCAGCGTCGTACCTGTGCGTCGGATTCTGATCCGTGGAGGTGCTGTCGTCGCCGAAGTCCCACATCCATGAGGTTGGCGCGCTCGTGGAGGTATCGCTAAAGGAGACGGAGAGCCGATCGGCGACCACACTGAACCCGGCGACGGGTGGATCACTCACCAACACCGTCTGGGTCGACGTGGTCGAGCCGCCAGCGTTGGACGCGGTCAGTGTGACCTCATACTCACCCGGCACCGCAAAGGCATGTGGTGGGCTCTGGGAACGTGATGAGGTGCCGTCACCGAAGTCCCACGACCATTCAGAGGGGTCGCCGGTGGAGGTGTCAGTGAATGACACGACCGAATTCACCGGCACGGTCGCGGAGGACACACTGAAGGATGCGGTTGGCGGATCCGGGGGAAGCGGAATGATGGTGATGGTCTTTGATGTCTCGTCTACTCCCGCTTCATTCTCGACGGTCAACGTGACGCTGAACGTGCCGTCCTCGTCCCAGACGTGCGAGACGTTCTTCCCCGTCGCAGTCTTTCCGTCGCCAAACTCCCACGTGAAGCTTGTTGGCTCATTGAGGGACAGGTCGTTGAAGTTGATTGGTTCCCCGACCGCGATGCTGAACGTCGACTGATTGAATCTCGCAACCGGTGGGTCGACGCGTGGGTTCACGACGACGTCGACGACGGTCGAGCTCGAACCCGCACTGTTCGAAACGGTCAGTTTCACGCGGTACGTGCCTTTGGCATCCCAGCTGTGACGGACCTCGCGGCCGGTTGCCGAGCTGCCATCACCGAAGTCCCACAGGAAGTCGGTCGGTGAATTTGTTGACTCGCTTCGCATCGTGGCGGTCTGGCCGGTCTCGAGCACCTTGTTGAACGGGCCGATGATCGCTTCGGGCTCCACAACCCCTTCGACAACGGTGATCGTGCCGGACTTGCTGTCGCTGCCGGCCTCGTTCGTCGCCGTCAGGGTTACGGTGTACGTTCCCGCAGCTGCGTATCGGTGCTCTACTATCTCGCCGCTTGCCTGGGACTCATCACCGAGATTCCAGATGAGTGTGTCCGGGTCGCCGGTCGCCTGGCTGCGGAATTCGATTCGCGCTCCGGTCTCGACCGTCTGGGAATCAAAGCTGAAATTCGCCACCGGTGGTCGCTGCACGTCGACGGCAACGACCGTGATCGGAATGGACGCCTGTTGTTGGTTGCCCTGCGCGTCCGCCACGAATAACGTCACGGTGTAGATGCCGTCCTGGTCCCAGATCTTGGTTGCCTCTGGACCGTCCGCACCCGTACCGTCGCCGAAGTCCCAATTCCACGAAACGGGGTTGCCGGTTGAGGCATCGGTGAACGAAACCTCGTCGCCAATGTTCACGGTGTCGGTAGAGAACTCGAAGTTGGCAACCAGCTCATCTGGCTCAGGTTCAACGACGGTATCGATTTGTTCGACGAAGACCCCGAGAGGCCCATCCAGAGGGTCCTCTGTACCAGGCTCGAGGTCGCTGCCAGAATTCGGTTCATCGCCACCAAGGCCAGGGGTGTCGCCACCCCCGGAAAACTCATCGCCCTGGTCCGAGCCACCTGCGAACGCCTCTGCTCCGTCCTCGCCTAAGAATCGACCTTCACCAACGTCCTCGTCGCCCTCCACGAACGCCGCACCGCCGTCGCCGGAGCCGTCCGTCTCCCCCGGTGCGACCAGCACGCGATCGACCTTTGAGAACGGACTAATGCCATCACGAGTGACGAATGCGGCGAGCGTGCTACTTGGCTCGTTGGCGATAATCGACGCGCCGAACACCTCCAGCTCGAACGGTCGCCCAGCTACGGCGAAGCGCACCTCGTCGATCACGGACCGGTCGACCAAGTCGACTATCACGATACGACCGGTGTCGAAGTTGGGAAGGTAACCAACACCATCGAGTGCGACAGGATCCCCGTATTCGTCACCCTCCGCTTCGATGTCGATATCGAAACACTCGCTGCGAGCAGGCTCGGACACGCTGAGAACGCCGCGCGCGGCATCATGAACGAGCACCCTCTGGCGTCCATCGGGATCGGACAGATGTGATCCCCCGACAGAAACGTCTTCGAGGGAGCCAGCGATACAGGTCGATAGTCCAAGGGTGCCGTCATCGAGCAATGCACTGACCGTCCGCCGGCTCGTGTCGACAACGAACACATCGTCCCCGGAGCGGGCCAGCATCGGCACCTGCTCGGATCCTTCAACGGGCCCAGGAAGTGTCGCAAAGGCAGCCAGGCCAACCGAAGATGTCACGCTCACCTGGTCGGCGGTGCCCAGCACGGTGAGCAAACGACCGTCGGCGGCGACGACGCTGGATCCGAGGCCAGTGGGAGGGCTGACGGACTGCGCGGGACCGTCAGCATCGGTAATGATCACCCGGTCCTGGTCGAGAATGAACAACTGTCCTGAGGCGGTGAGATCGCCAACGAGCCGCAGCTCATCTCCCACCACCGATCCGGATGGTGGATCGAGCGTGACCAACGAATCAACCGCCTGGCTCACCCCACCGATCACTCCCAATTCGCCCGTCGTGCGATTGAGAAATACCGCATCGCGCGCCGCAGGTATCGCAACTATTGAGTCGCCGCTTTCACCGACGCGGACCCGCGCCGTCACTTCTCGTGTGTGGGAATTTACCTGGAGTACCTCACCACGGCCGCTGTGTTCCACCCACACGACCGAGTCGTCGATGGTGACACCTGCGCTTGCTTGTGCGCCGAGTCGGAAGACCACCGCAAACAACAGCACGATTGCGAGCGCGACAGCCACCATCCACGCCCACCGGGGTGTCGCAATGTTGGCCACGATCTAGTACTCCTCAATGCGGAGCGGGGAGCTCCGTATCGCCCTGGCACGCCACCACCGAGAGCGGCCACACCATGGGGTCAAGTCTACGAAACGTGAGGCCATTTGTCCCGCCGCCACACATAAACTGGGCAATCAGGTGACTTCCCACGTGGGGTTCGAGCGCAGAAGGGCTGCAAGATCACCAGCGCCGGCAGCTCTGGCATCAGCGACCTGCGCACCAGCCGCTGATCCGTATTCCTGGCGTTTGGCCGCCCGGAACACACCAACGGGCGTTGGTTCCGATGGACCTGACGCCAGGCGCGAGAGCGCAAACGCGACCGCGGGGTTCGGGCGTGTCTCGTCGTGCACAAGGAGCGAACCTTCGTCGACGTCTGCAACATTGACGATCTTGGCCTCACCGGTGGCGTCAACGACAACACCTCGCTCATGATCTGCACCAAATCGGATCTGTTCGCCGTGGACGAGGTTGATCAACATCGCGTCGCGATTGGCTCGCTTGGACACGGCGTCAAACGCGCCGTCGTTGAAGACATTGCAGTTCTGGTAGACCTCCACCAGCGAGGCCCCAGGGTGATCGTAGGCCCGTCGAAACATCTCCTGCATGTGCTTGCGATCCATGTCGTGGGTTCGAGCCACGAATGACGCCTCCGCTCCCAACGCAACGCTGACGGCGTTGAACGGCTCGGCAACCGATCCCATCGGGGACGACTTCGTCACCTTGCCAAGTTCAGACGTGGGCGAATACTGCCCCTTCGTCAGCCCGTAGATCATGTTGTTGAACAAGAGGATGTTGATGTTGATGTTGCGACGAAGCGCGTGGATCAAGTGGTTTCCGCCAATAGACAACATGTCGCCGTCACCGCCGACGACCCATACATCGAGCTCTGGTCGGGCCATCGCCAGCCCGGTGGCAAACGCCGGCGCACGCCCGTGAATCGAGTGCATGCCGTAGGTGTTCATGTAGTACGGGAACCGCGCAGCACAGCCGATGCCGGAGATGAAAACCGTGTCCTCCCGACGAACACCCAGTTCCGGCATCATCAGTTGCATTGCCGTCAGGATCGAATAGTCGCCGCAGCCCGGACACCAACGGACCTCTTGGTCCGTGGCCCAGTCCTTCTTCGTGGTGATGGTGATGTCCGTCATCTCAGCCCTCCAGCTCGGCGAGTTCTCGGCGAATAATGTCTTCAATTTCGGCTGCGGTGAAGGGCTGACCCATCACCTTGTTCACGGATTGGGCGTCCACGAGGAACTCCGCCCGTAGCAACTTCACAAGCTGCCCCATGTTGAGTTCTGGCACTACCACGCGGTCGTACCGAGCGAGGACTTCGCCCAGGTCCCGATGGAACGGGTGTAGATGAGTGACATGCACGTGAGCGGCACTGAGCCCGTCCTCGCGGGCACGGCGGACCGCGCTGCGAACCGCACCCCATGTTGATCCCCAGGTCACCAGGGCGAGTTTCGCTCCGTCGGGGTCATCGACGGACGTGAGCGGCATGTCTTCGGCGATGAGTTCGATACGTTGTTGACGTAGATCGGTCATTCGGCCGTGGTTTCCCGGGTCGTATGACACGTTTCCGCTGCCGTCGGCTTTCTCCAGACCGCCAATGCGATGCATGAGGCCGTCGGTACCAGGCACAGCCCAGGGCCGAGTCAGCTTCTCGTCGCGTATGTACGGCCAGAACACTCCCTCGCCGTCTTCGTTGACCTGATTTGTTTCGGTCGCGAACTCGACGGTGATCGGTTCCAAGGCGTCGACATCGGGCAGCTTCCATGGTTCGGAGCTGTTGGCGAGATAACCGTCCGTCAGCAACATCACAGGAGTCTTGTAGGTCAGCGCGATGCGGGCGGCCTCGATTGCCGCGTCAAAACACTGGCTCGGTGAGTGGGCAGAGACCACCGGCATTGGAGATTCGCCATGTCGGCCGTACAGCGCCATCATCAGGTCGGATGCCTCCGTCTTCGTCGGCAGACCGGTCGATGGTCCGCCGCGCTGGACGTCCACAACGATCAGTGGTAGCTCGAGGCTGACTGCGAGGCCGATCGCTTCACCTTTGAGCGCAACACCTGGCCCCGACGTGGTCGTGACGGCCAGGTGGCCCCCATATGCCGCACCGATTGCTGAGCTCACGGCCGCGATCTCATCCTCGGCTTGGAAGGTGCGGATGCCAAATTCATTGCGCTTCGAGAGCTCGTGCAGGATGTCGGATGCCGGCGTGATCGGGTACGAGCCGAGGAACAGCGGTAATCCCGAGAGCTGTGAAGCTGCAATCAGGCCCCACGACAGCGCCGTGTTGCCGTTGATATTGGTGTAGGTGCCCGGGTCGAGCTCCGCGGGCCGAATGCTAACGACGAGGCTTCCGAGCTCCGCCGTTTCGCCGAAGGCATGGCCGGCGTTGAACGCTGCAGTGTTGGCGGCGATAACGGCTTCCTGACCCGAGAATTTCTGGTTGATCCACTCGATCGTCGGTTCGGTGGGACGCGTATACATCCAGGAGACCAAACCGAGAGCAAAGAAGTTCTTGGAGCGTTCGGCGACTCGAGGCTTCACGCCCAGGGGCTCGCACACCTCGCGGGTGAGACGGGTCATAGGCACGGGAATTACCGTGAACCCCGTGAGGCTGCCGTCCTCGAGTGGGTTCTCGAGGTACCCCGCCTTTTCGAGGTTCCGTTCTTCGAACGCGTCCTCGTTCACGATCAGCGTCCCGGCGGCGGCCAGCCGACTGAGATCGGACTTGAGTGCCGCTGGATTCATGGCGACGAGCACGGTGGGCTCGTCGCCCGGTGTCGAGATCTCTTCACTTGAGATCTGAACCTGAAACGCAGACACCCCGGCCAGAGTTCCGGCCGGTGCACGGATCTCCGCAGGGAACTCGGGCAGTGTCGAAAACTCGTTGCCAAAAAGTGCGCTCGCGCTGGTGAATCGATCACCTGTGAGCTGCATACCGTCGCCGGAGTCTCCCGCAAACCGAATGACGACCTTTTCGACTTCGCCGCCCACCTGAGGCTCTGCAATGTCGGTCATGAGCTGTTTCTCCTCAAAAGCCGTGACACCCATGCCCGCGGCCGTAGTCGAAAACCTAGCCGTCTGAATCCGGACATCAAAGCATCACTGGGGTCATTTGTGGAGCGCGGCGCTTCTCTCGAAATCAGTCGAGCGTTCGAGCCCGATCGGCGGCGTCACCGTACGGCGGTGAAACGCCTGCCAGCCACCCGAACAGCTTGCGGGCCTTTGGGATTTTGCCCCGACGTTCGTACAGGTCTGCGAGTGCATACGCCCGGCGAAGCTGGTGCTCCATCGGCTTCTTGGGGGGCTTCCACCCCTTCTCGAGAATGCGGATTCCCTCGTCCACATTGCCACGATCGGCGGCAGTACCGGCCGCAACGATGCGGCCCTCCGTCATCAGGTCGGCATCAGGCGATATCTCGCCGAGTTCCTTCCAGAGCTCATCGACGTCCCCCCAATTCCCGAGTGCGCGGTGGAGGTCCATAAGAACCGGGTGCTGTTCGACCGTGCCGGAGTCGGCCCGAAACTGTTCAAGCTGCTCCATGGCCTCCTCCCATTTGCCGAGTCGGTAGAGCGAGATTCCGTAGAGCTCTCGGATGTCGGCCATCTCCGGGTTGGACTCGACAAGCGGTTTGAGGGTCCGGTGCGCATCCTGGAACTGCTCACGCTCGAACTCGCCGGCGGCTCGTCGGAACAAGCGCCATGACCGGTCGCCTCGATCCTTACCGTGTTTCTTGATCAGGTCCTGGTGTACATCGCGCGGCTTGGGTGGACGCCCAGGCAGAGGGCGTCGGCTGATGATCGGCCGCGATTTCGGGATCGGCGGCGGTGTGGTTACATCCGATCGATGAATCGCAGCCCGCGCCTCGTCGCGCAGCCCCTCGACGCGCGCCGCAGCCATGTCGCGCCGAGCCTGTCGTTCCTCGAACTTGCGCCGCTCCTCTGGACTGAAGTTGCGCGGCCCCTCGGATTCGTCGAGCTTCTGCCCGTGCGTCGCGCCGGCCGCACCGTGTTGGGCGACACTCCCCCATCCCGAGCGCTCGGCCCGTGGAGTCGGCTTCGGTTTGTCGTCGCGCCGCTGCGGACGTCTGTCGTCTTGTCGCCGACCTCCGCCGCCCTTACCACTGGTTGAGGGTTTACCGGAGCCGCGGGTCTTGCCCTTGCCGCCACGCGAGTCGCCGGAACGGCGCGACGAAGAGGACCCTTTGGACGATGGCATGCCCGAAGGCTACCGCCCTTTCAACTACTGGGTGCGTTGGCGATCGGCCCAGCGGAGAACGCGTAGCGCTCGGAGGGTGTTCCATCTGCTCGGTCCGCCGGTCTTCTCCATGTCGAACCAGACCTTTCCGGCGTACTTCTGTTGGACCGGCCACCGGCCGTCGCGGCGCTGGCGGCCAACAAGGACCGCGAGCGCGTCGGCGTAGCGGTCGTCCCATGGCGAATCGATCGCGGCGAAGTGGTCGAGCCCTCGGAGCACGTCGTAGTGCCATCGCGGAGGAAACGAGAGCTTGGTGAACGCCGGATCGGCGACTGTTCCGTACCGATGAGACTGGTAGAGGTGGTGCGCGAGAAAGAACTCGCGCCCTGCGTCAACGGCTGTGGTGATGTCCGTGCGTTTCGGATGGTGGCGTTGCGCTTCGGCCAATGCCTCAAGAGCCGAGATGGAGGTGTGGAATGAGCTGTGCTTGTCGCCGAATCGAACCGTGCGGCAGTTCCAGCCGCCGTCTGGCAGCTGGTTGGTGAGAAGCCATTCGAGGGCAGGCGCAACCTTGGGATGGTCAACGCCGAAATAGAAGGCCAAGCACAGGTACATCGAGGTCACACACGCCTCGGGCAAGTCAACTGAGGCAGCAGGAGTGAGGCCGCCGTCGAAGTAGCGGGCACCATCCCAGATCAGCTCTACGCCTCGTTTCGCCCGCACTGCGGCGGGGTCGAGTCCCATCCGTCGCAACAACAGCAGCGTGTAGGTCGTTGACGTCCACTTTGGGCCGTAGAGTCCCCGCCCGTGAGGGCCTCCGGCCCAGAGTCCGTCGTCGCCCTGGTGACCGAGCAGCCAAGCTCCCCAACCAGCGGCGGATACCTTTGCCCGTTCGGCCTCGAACACATCAGGAGCGGTGTCGAGAAGGTCCCGCATCGTCTGCCACCGAATCGACGCGTCCCCCTCCATAAGCCAGCTGGCGGTGTCGGCGGGAACCTCGAAACGTGGTCGATCCTGGGTCTTCATCCTCCGAACAATCCTGTCACAGCGGCTACGGTTTCTCCATCGCGACTCCGCCGCTCGAGACAGACCCGCTGATCCTTCGCCTGGCATGTCAGAGGAACGCCAGTAACGCGCAAAAGAGCCGCCGGGTTCGAACGAAACCGGCCGCGTGCATGTGATCGGTCATGCGGTTCACCAGAAAACGTGGAAGAGCCGCCCCGAAG
>SHLQ01000275.1 GCA_004282895.1 Acidimicrobiales bacterium | reverse complement strand
GCCTCAACCTGCGCGCGTACGGAGTCGGCGACAACACTGCTTTCCGCCTCGAAGTCGAGGAACTGTTCGAGATCAACAAGTACGGCGACACTGTCAACCGTGAAGCCGGGCGTTTCAGAAAGAGATGCTGCGGATCGAGGATCCGCGACCCCGCTGAGTTCGACGACGACCAGTTCGGGGGGAACGGGGCCGGCTCGCAACTCGTCGAACGCCTCGAGGAAGCCGTTCTTGAGGCTGCAGCAGACGCAGCCTCCCGTCAGATCCAGGGTGTCGCCTTCGTGGCGGCGGATCAGCTCGGCATCGATGTTCACAGCCCCAACGTCGTTCACGAGTACGGCTATCGGCACGTCGGTGCGTCGCAGCATCTCGTTGATGAGGGTCGTCTTGCCGGCACCCAGGTACCCACCGAGCAGAAGCACGGGCACACGCCGTCCATCCCACGGTGCATACACGGGTTCGACGACGTCGATCTCCTGCTCTGGTTCGTTCACGAGATCAGGGTGCCCATGTTGTCGATTAGTCGGACATCCCCGAAACGTACGGCCGTGAGCACCCGTACCTCCCCGGTCAGATGGTCCGGGGTTCGCAGAGAATTGGCGTCAACCACGGCCACATAGTCGGGCGCATCGGCGGATGGTGCGGTGGAAAGGGCGTCACGAATGAGTGCTTCCACGGTGGCTGGGTTGGTCTCCCCTGCGTCGATGGCGGCGATTCCCAGCCGCAGCGCCTGGGAGACAATCGGCGCCTCGGCCCGGTGCTCCGGTGTCAGTCGACGGTTTCTGCTCGACATCGCCAGACCATCATCTTCTCGGATGGTCGGCATGCCGATGATCTCGGCGTCGAGGTTCAGGTCGTACGCCATTCGCCGAAGCATCGCGAGCTGCTGATAGTCCTTCTCACCGAAGTAGGCCCGACAGGGTCCAACGATGCTCAGAAGCTTGGTCATGACGGTCGCGACGCCGGCGAAGTGGGTCGGGCGGCTCTCGCCTTCCCAGGGTTCCGTGACAACGTCGAGCGATACCGTGGTCCACGACGGCTCGGGGTACATCTCCACGGCCGAAGGCGCGAAGACGTAGGAGATTCCGGCCTCCTCCGCCATGGCGGCGTCGGCGTCGAGAGTACGAGGGTAGGAGTCCAGGTCTTCTCCCGCCGCGAACTGCAACGGATTGACGAAGATTGAGGCGACACCGAGGCAGCCATCCCAGGAGGCTGCCTCCATGAGGCTGCGATGGCCATCGTGCAACGCGCCCATCGTCGGTGCGAACCCAACCGTCCACCCGTTTGCTCGCTGTTTCGCCAGTGCGAAGCGAAGCTCGCCTATCGTGCGCACGATCATCATGGTTCAGTCTGCCGCCTCGGTGCCCGCGAGGTGCTGGGCGTGTCGGACGAGCTCGTTGTAGAGGTCGAGGTCGTCCGGAATCCGCTCCGCAATCGCGGCCCGATGTTGGTCGATGGTGTCGGAGTCGCCACGTGCGGCAGGGCCGGTCAGCGCGGCATGCGCACCCAGATGGTCGACATTGTCGATGGCGCCTCGTATCAACGGCAGGAAGGCTTCCATCGGAACACCAACCTCCATTGCCAATCGTTCGACCTGCGCAAGAAGCACGACCAGATGATTGGATGCCACCACAGCAGTCGCGTGATAGAGCGCGCGATCTTCGTCGGCTATCCGGAACCGCTGCCCGCTCAACTCCTCCGCGACCCGGTCGGCCATCGGGTCCCCCGCGACCGCAAACCATGCTGACCGGAGCGCTTCCGCGCCTCGAATTGGTTCCGCGAGTGACACCAGTGGATGCAGTGACGCTGCCCGGTGATCTCCTAACGCGGACAGCGGCGTCGCACCGGAGAGATGCATCAACACCGTGTCATCGTTTGGTTCGATCGAGCTGGCTACAGCCGCGATCGCGTCATCGGGCACAGCCAGAACACACAGATCCACATCGTTGAGCGCGCGAGTGGGATCGTTTCTTCGACCGAATACTGGCCCGGACGTCCATCCACACGACACCAATGCCACTCCCAATGACTGGCCTGCGCGGCCGGGACCGATCAAGCTGAAGCGACGGGTGCTCATGACGGGTCGTAGGGCCACACCTCATCGAGCGGCGGGTCGACGAAGTCGCTCGGGATGAGGTCGGGGGCCAGCTCCCGCAAAGGGATCAGGACGAACGCTCGCTCGAACATACGAGGGTGGGGCACCACGAGGTCGTACTCGTCAACGGTCTCGCCGTCGATCCACAGCACGTCCACATCCAGCGTGCGAGGTCCCCATCGCTCCACCCGGATTCGTTCGGCTTCGGCCTCGCGCTCCCGGCAGACGGCAAGTAGTTGACGGGCGGTACGGTCGGTCGACAACTGCACGACACAGTTCAGAAACGGGCCTTGCTCGGGGCCGCCGACGGGTGCGGTCTCCCAGAACGACGACACCTTGATGACGTCGGGCAGGCGATCGAGGGCGTGGCGCAAGTAGGCCTCTCGGTCGCCAAGATTGCTTCCCAGTCCAAGGAAGGCGCGCCGCGTCACCCGGTGGCCTCGCGGCGGACCGTTACGCCCGAGCTGACGAGGTCGTGGGGCACGGGTGGTCGAAGTTTGCGAACGGTGACCCGGGTGGCAACGACGCGGGGGTCTCCAAGGGCAACATCGGCGATCTCGCTCGCGAATCGTTCGAGAAGGCCGTAGCGTCGGCCGTCGGCCAAAGCCGTTATGGCGCTTACCAAACCGCCGTAGTCGATGGTGTTCTCCAAATCATCGCTGGATCCGGCCGCGTGAAGGTCGAGGTCGACGTCAACATCGATCTCGAAGGGTTGGCGGCGCTGTTCCTCCTCGGGGAGAATCCCGCAAAACGCGAGCACTCGCAGCCCTCGGAGCTCAATCGAATCGACCATGTGCTACCCAATCCGGTCGCGGGGTTCCGTTCCTGCGAGCGAGACGATCTCCCGACCGAGCGGGCCGATCGGCCGTGAAAGCAGCTGCTCGATCGTGACGATGGCTTTCGGTTCGTCCGACACCATCCCGGTCCACACGAGGTAGCCGGCCACGAGTCCGCTGAGGTGATCACCCACCTCTTCGCGATGCATGAGCAGCTTGAAACCCTGTGTCGTCAGCGTGTGAAGATCGGCGTAGATCGAGCTGAGGTGTTTGATGCCATCCTCGGGGCCACGGAACGGACGGTGGATCCATGAGACGTCTTCTTCGTCGTAGTTGTGCAAGTTGGCATTGTTCGGAATGAGCGACACGATGCGGTCGAATCCGTTGACGCGGACCCAGATGATCTCTTCCTGGCGACGAACCCGTCGATGGGCATCGCCGTAGCCTCCGGGCCGTTCGCAGACCGCGAGCCGATCTCGGAGAACCCAGGTGAAGTGCCGTGGTTCGATTCCGAGCGCCCACTTGCCCTTGAGTCGCTGACTGCTTGCCATGTATGCGTTCCTTTTCGAGTTGGGCTCAGGGAGTGATGAGTGCGGCGGCGCGTGCGGTCGCGCGGACGGCATGCGCCCGCACAATGT
>SHLQ01000274.1 GCA_004282895.1 Acidimicrobiales bacterium | reverse complement strand
TGGATTTGAGGAAGTCGAGGGTTTCGTCGCGGTCTTTGGTGCGGCGAAGTGGGGGAAGGGCGTTGATGAGCTCCCACCGATAGCTCTTCTTCGTTGACAGGCGACTGTCGAGTACGGCGACCACGCCGCGGTCATCAGCGGAACGGATGAGGCGACCCGCACCCTGCGCCAACAACATGGCGGCACGAGGAATGTCGATCTCGCGAAATGCCGCTGAACCAACCTGATCGCGCCGGGCGCCGAGCAGCGGGTCGTCTGGCCGCGGAAACGGCAATCGATCGATGATTACACAGGACAGCGCGCGCCCGGGGATGTCGACGCCCTGCCAGAAGCTCATCGTCGCCAGCAGCACGGACTCTTCGTCGTCGAGGAACGAATCGACCAGCACCTGCTTGGGCAGGTCTCCCTGGGCCAGCAGCTGGTATGGCAGTCGGTCGATCAGGTAGTCCTTCGCCTCGTTCATCGCGCGCCATGACGTGAACAACGCAAGCGTGCGACCACCGGCAGCCATGATCAGCGACTCGACCTCCGCGTGCAGCATGTCCCGGTAGTCGTCATGGCGCGGGTCGGGCATGTGGGCGGCGCAGTAGAGCAGACCGGCTGACTCGAAGTCGAACGGGCTGCCGACGTCGATCTCCTCGTGAGGAAAGTCGTTCATCCCCAGCCGCTCAGGCAGGTTCTTGGGGATCGTGGCACTGGTGAGGATGGCGGTTCGCTGCGTCCACAGATGCTCCTCGAGCACTCCGCTGACGTCGATGGATGCCACTTTCAGCGACGGGCTGGAGCGTCCTCGTTCAACCCACGCCACCGTTCCCTCGACCATCTCGAGTGCCACATCGATGTCCATCACGAGGTGGGTGGCGGCCATGGTGGCTCGCTCCTTGCGGCCAATGACCTCGGGCGACGAGTCCTTGGGGATTTTGCGCAGCGCGTCCAGCGCGCTCGACGCCTTGTCGCGGGTTCGGTTCAATGTCGCCAGTAGGTCGCCGCCGAAGTCGTCCTCCTGCAACCGGTTGCCCGTGAACGGCTCGAGATCCAGACCGAGCTGATCGCCCGCATCGAAGAGTTCCGAGATGAGCTTGTCGTCGGCCACGATTGCTTTGATCGTGTTGGCGAGCGCTCGCAGTCGTCCCGAGGTGAGCTCGAACCCGGCCGCGTTGGCGACGATGTCCTCGATCTGATGGGCCTCATCGAGGACGGCCACGTCATGTTCCCCGAGGATCGCGCCGTCCGTCACCAGATTCAGCGCATAGAGATGGGTGTTCACGACCACGATGTCAGCTTCGTGTGCTCGAGCTCGCGCGTCCTCCGCGAAACACTCGCCTCCCATCGGGCACTTCTTCGCCCCCGGGCACTCCGTTGGGCCGACACTGACCGCGCCCCACGTGCGGCCCGAGGGCTCAAACGCCAGCTCGGCCCGGTCGCCGGTTGGCGTGCGTTCCACCCACTCGAGGATCTCCTCGAGGTCCTCGGCATTCACCGAGTCGTCGACGCCATCCAGGCCGAGTTGGTTCCCCTCATCGGCGATCTCGGTCAGTCGCTGACGACAGACATAGTTGGATCGGCCCTTCAAGACCGAGAACTCAAATGGCACGTCAAGGTGTTCCTCGAGGAACGGCAGGTCCTTGTTGGCCAGCTGATCCTGGAGTGCTTTCGTGGCCGTCGCGATGACAGTGCGTTTGCCACTGAGAATCGTCGGTACGAGGTAGGCGAGGGACTTGCCGGTGCCGGTGCCGGCCGCCGCGATCAGGTGCGATTCGTTCGTGATGGCGTCGGCAACGGCACCCGACATCTCCGCTTGTCCGGGTCGTTGTTCACCCCCACCCGGCAGCTCAGAGGTCACCGATGCGAGCGCCGTGATCGTTCGCTCGCTCAGGCCCATCCGGCGAGCATACGGGGCCGACCTAAAGAGAAGGTTTCAATTTCCATCCGACACCGCACGACGCAGTAGGTTCGCAGCTGATGGTTTCGACGGATTCGAGCGGTGTGCCCCGCCACATTGCGTGTGTCATGGACGGCAACGGGCGGTGGGCACAACAACAAGGGCTCCCGCGCATCGAGGGACACAAGCAGGGTGAGCACGCGTTGTTCGAGGCGGTCGAGGGTGCACTCGAGCTCGGTGTCGAGTGGCTCACCGTATATGCGTTCAGCACCGAGAACTGGCGTCGCCCCGCCGACGAGGTGAAGTTTCTGATCAATTTCAACGAGGACATCCTGCTGCGTCGTCAGCAGGAGCTTCACGACCGCGGTGTGCAGATTCGGTTCGTCGGCCGCCGTGACTGGCGGGTGCCCAAACGGCTGATCAAACGAATGAACGAGGCGACTGAGCTCACCAAGGACAACACGAAACTCGTCTTCACCATCGCGTTCAACTACGGCGGTCAGGCCGAGATCGTCGACGCGGTCAAACAACTCATCACCGAGGGTGTTCCCGCAGACAAGGTTGACGAGAAGGCGATCGCATCCCGTCTCTATGACCCACAAATGCCGCCGGTCGACCTCATGGTGCGGACCTCGGGGGAGTACCGCATCTCCAACTTCCTCCTGTGGGAGCTCGCCTATTCCGAGCTCTATTTCACCGAAACACTCTGGCCCGATTTCACCCGCGACCATCTGCATCAGGCGGTCGCGGACTTCCAGCAGCGGGCCCGGAGGTACGGTGGGGTCTGATGGTTGGCCTGTATCGAGACAACGCCGTGGTGCTTCGTTCGTGGAAGCTGGGCGAGGCTGACCGCATCGTCAGCCTGATGACACAGGCAAACGGCAAGATCCGTTGTGTCGCCAAGGGAGCCCGCAAGACCCAGAGCCGCTTCGGTGCCCGGGTGGAGCCCACCAATCACATCCAGGTGCAGCTGTACCGGGGCAAGGGTGACCTCGACACGCTCACCCAGGTGGAGAGCATCGATCGCTACCCGATGATTCGCGAAGACCTGGAACTGTTCGCTCGGGCGTCGGAGATGCTGGAAGCCGTCGAGCAGGTCGCACAGGAGCGCGAGCCGAACGAAGGCCTCTATGTGATGCTCGCCAAGGCGATGCACACGGTCAGCCAGTCATCGAGCGACCTCGTGGTTGCCGGGTTCTTCCTCAAACTGCTGGCGCAGGAGGGATTCGCTCCCGCCGTCGACGTGTGCGTCTCCTGTGGCGCCACGACCAATCTCACCCACTTCTCGGTCAGCGATGGCGGCACGACCTGTGGGACCTGTCGGCTGGGCACCCAGATCTCGGTCGAGGCGTTGGCGTTGATGCAACTCGCGCTCGGTGGTCACCTGGGTGCAGTCCTGAATCAGAGCCGATCCGCGGCCACTCACGAAGTGGATGTGCTGGCGACGCGGTTGCTTGAGTACATGCTCGAACGTCGCCTTCGCTCCGCAACGGTGCTCGAGCAGGCGTGACGTGACAGAGTTCGCCGCGGCGCTTCCGCCCGCGTCGGCAGGTGTTCGCTAGCCTGAGTCGCCATGAGTGACCCCACTGCTGATTCCGAGCTGTTCGACAAGATCGTCAACCTGTCGAAGCG
>SHLQ01000098.1 GCA_004282895.1 Acidimicrobiales bacterium | reverse complement strand
GGAAGGGATTCGGTAGTGCCGTTGGGCGACTCCCAACTACTGGACAACCGGGTCGAATCTGCAGATCCGACGCGGGTGATTCCGCGTCCGAGCGAACGACGCCGGTCGGCGGAGGGCATCACGATTCTCGAGACCCCGGCTCCGGCTGAGGAGACCACCGACGATCGTCCATCTCGTGAGGAACGACAGGCCGACCGCCTCGAGTCACTCATCGAAGACGGCGTCATCACCCAGGAGCAGGCCGACAATCTCGTCGAGACCCGCGAGGCCATCCGGGCGGAGCGCGAAGCTCGTCAGGAAGAGAAGCTTCAGGGAATCGCCGACGTGATCGGTGTTACGACCGACGACCTGCGTCAGGCCCGTGAGGACGGAACGTCGTTGGCCGACCTGGCTGGCGACAATGTTGACGACCTCGTCGACTACCTGACCGAGCAGAGCACCGAGCGCATCAACCAGGCGGTCGCTGACGGCAAGATCACCCAGGAGCAGGCCGACGAGAAGCTCGACGGTCTCGAGGAGCGCATTGCTGACCGCGTCGAGAACGGCGGCGGCTTCGGCAAGGGCCACGGACGTCGCAGTGGCCACGGCCAGCGCGGTGGCCACGGCCACGGACCCCGCGGTGGCGTTGACGCCCCAGCCGCAGAAGAGGTAGCTGCCTGATCAGACCCTCCCCCTCAGCAATTCTCCCCTCCACGCTGGGCGCCTCCGAAAGGGGGCGCTCAGTCGGGTTTTAGCTGTAGAAGGGGTTTTCGCCAGCGGAGTGGTCGGTTGCATCGATCACTTCGGTGACCTCCGGGATCATGTCCATGATTGAGGTCTTGATGCCTTCGGTGAGGGTCATAGCGCTCATCGAGCAGCCCTGGCAGCCACCACCCATGAGGACGTGTACGACCGTCTCGTCCTCGACCTTGACGAGGCTGGCGAATCCGCCATGGGCGGCGAGAGCGGGGTTGATCGAGAGGTCGAGCAGCTGCTTGACCTTGTCTGCGATCGTGCCGGTGAGCTCCACGTCTTCAGGAGCGAGAACCGGTGGTCGGTTCGGGTTGCGGATGACAAGACCGCCCTGCATCGGGTTGGACGGAATGTCGAGCGTGCTGCCTTGCATGTCCTCAATCGAGTCGGCCGGGATCATGACGGTGAGCTCGCCCACCTTGTAGACAGCGGAGTCCTCGGGAGCCTCGTCGATGGCTTCGAGGGAGAGGTCGTAGTCGAACTCGACGCCGCGGGTTCCGATCACCATGACTCGCAGACCGGTGTTCTCGGAATCGTCCTCGCCACTTCGGATCTCGAGCACCTTCTCCAAGGCGGCGTCGGTCACCGTAAGGATCACGTCTTCGGAGGTCTCGGGGGGATCAGCAAGAATTTCACTCATGGCGCCAAGGGTACGGCGTCGCGGGGGCTACGGCGACAGCCGACACTGACTGCTCACTCAGACCGAACTTGGGTCTGGCTCATACCGTAGGGTCGAGGCATCGGCGAGCGAAGGGAGGTGGAGAAGTCGTGAGCAGGATGCTTCCTCTCGTGGGAGCGTCGCCTCGCCGCGCCCTGGTTGGGCTCTTCTTCGGCTTCGCCACCATCGCAACGATTCTTGTGGTTCTCGAGTCGACAACCGCACGAGCAATCGTCGCGATCTGCGGACTCGCAGCACTCTTCGCGTTGGCGTGGTTGGTCCTGCAGCGCCAATTCGATCAGATGTTCAACGTTCTGACGCGTGTCGACCAGGATGGCCTTCCGCTTCCCTTGACGGCGGAAGAGATGCCGAAGTTCGCGCCACTAGCCGCGGCGGTGGCAGCGCGGGAGGACCGAGGAAACGAGCTCCGCACAGTGCTCGACGAGCTACGGGCCACCAGCGAGCGTCTCGCCCTCACCCTCGACGTGGCGACCCAGGGCTTGTACGAGATTCACTTCGAGCCTGGAAACGCCTCCCTCGACAAGGGCCGATACTTCGTCTCCGGCATGAAGTTCTTCGATGTTCCAGCAGATCGGTTGGAAGAGTGGGATATCGAGAGAATCAACCGCATGGTCCTCCCAGCACATCGCGGGTCCTATCAGAAAGCAGCGCTCACCCGCGGCCACCTTGACGAGGTGTACGACGCAACCGTCCGGGCGCAGGATCGTGACGGTAATTGGCGATGGATCTGGCTTCGCGGTCGAACCTTGGAACGCGTCGGAGGCGACCCGGTTCGCAGTCTCGCCGTCTTGACCGATATCACACAGCGCAAGGAGCTCGAAGACCGGGCGGCTCACAGCGACACGATGCGATCCCTCGGTCACCTGGTCGCCGGATTGACCCACGACCTCAACAACATCCTCGCCGTCATCCGCGCAAATGCAGATTTGATGGTCAGCTTCGACGTGTCAAAGGTCGACGCCGATCGGCTCGCCCAAGGGACGCGGGACATGGCGGACGATGGATTCGCGCTACTGAACGGCCTGCTCGGACTCACTCCACCCTCGGACAAAGCGTCGGTCATCGAGCTCGATCGGCTCGTTGACCACATCGCCGAGGCGCTGCGCGAGCTGGCACCCCCTGCCGTCCGCATCGAGGCCCAATATGAAGCTGACGAAACGCTGGTTCGTGTCGATCGGGCCCGGCTCGATCAGGTCGTCCTAAACCTAGGGCTGAACGCACTTCATTCCATCGACGGAGTGGGTCGAATCAAGTTCAGGGCCCGATCGGTTGCACTGGATTCGAACAATCGCCATGGCCTCCCCTCAGGTGAGTACGTGATGCTCGACGTGTCCGATGACGGCGGGGGCATCGACCCCTCCATACTCGACACGATGTTCGAGCCGTTCGTCACGACGAAACAGGCGGGCATGGGCACAGGTCTTGGCCTCGCAACGTCGTTCGACACGGTCTCCCATGCGGGAGGCACACTGTACGCCGCCAACAACAAAGACCGTGCTGGTGCAACCGTCACGGTTATCCTACCGATTGCCGCAGAATCCGAGCGCCCGGAGCGCTCGGACACTGATGACGAAGAGGCACCCTCGCTCGCGCAAGAGTCTCTCCTCGAGCAAAAAGGGGTCTGACCCCTTTTTGCGAATAGGGGTCAGACCCCTTTTTAGTATTTGGCCAATATTCGTTGAAGAATCAACGGTGCGCTGTTCAAAGTTGAACGAGAACGGCGCGAAGGGGTCAGACCCCTTCAAGTTCTTCGGAGAGGGCGAGCCAGCGTTCTTCGACGTCACTGATCTCGGCCAACACATGGTTGAGGTCGGGTCCGAGCGTCGCCATCTGCTGATGATCGCCAGACGTCGCCGCGGCCTCGAGCTCGGCGTTTAGCTTGGCCTGACGCTTCTCCAGCTTCGCCATGGCCTTCTCGGCTTCCTTCAGCTCGTGGCGAATCGTGCTGTGGGAACGACCACCGCCAGGTTTTGGTTTCGCCGCGGCGGTGCCCTCGACGCGAGGTTCGTTGGCCTTTCCCTTCGCCGGCGCGGTCGCCGCCCGGCGAAGCCGTTCATACGCCTCGTATCCACCCGGCATACGGGACACCGTGCCGCCTCCGTCGAAGACGATCACGTCGTCGACAGTGCGCTCGAGGAACGCCCGATCGTGGCTGACCACAACAACGGCGCCGGGGAAGTTTTCGAGGAAGTCCTCCAACACGCGGAGGGTATCGAGGTCGAGATCGTTCGTCGGCTCATCGAGCAGCAGAACGTTCGGCTTGCGGGCGAGCGTCATCAACAGCTGCAGCCGCCGCCTCTCCCCGCCCGAGAGCAGCTCGATCGGCGCGTACTGGGCGTCGCTGTCGAACCAGAAGCTCTCCATGAGCGCTTTGTCCTGCCAGTCCGGCTTGGGCTTGTCGCCACCCACGACGGCTTCCCAGACACGCTTGCGCGGGTCGAGCTCAATCCCGCGCTGGTCGAAGAGTTCCATCCTGACCGTTGATCCGACGCTCACTTTGCCCGAGGTCGGCGTTCGTCGCCCCGAGATGACATCGAGAAGTGTCGACTTGCCGGTCCCGTTGGCACCCACAATCCCAAGCCGTTCCCGCGGGTCCAATGAGAGCATCACGCTCTCGAACAACGGCGCCTCGGCATCATCGAAACGGAAACCCACGCCATCGAGATCGACGACATCGTTGCCGAGCCGGGGTGTGCCGAAGTGGAGGTCGAGCTCACCGCTGCGGGCGGCAGCTTCGGGGCGGGACGTCACCAGTTCGGTCGCGGTGCGGATTCGCGCCTTCGCCTTGCTGGTCCGCGCAGGAGCACCGCGGCGAAGCCACGCGAGTTCGGTGCGCGCCAGGTTCTTGCGCACCCGCTCGGCTTGTTCTGCCTGCTCCTCGCGCAGTGCCCGGCCTTCGAGGTAGGCGTCGTAGCCGCCTTCGTGCACGTAGGCCTTGCCACGGTCGAGCTCGAGCACACGATTCGTGACCCGATCCAGCACGTGTCGATCGTGGGTGACGAGCAACAGGCCACCCTTGAAGGTCGCCAGCCGATCCTCGAGCCAGGCAATGGCGTCGACGTCCAAATGGTTGGTGGGCTCGTCCAACACGAGCAGATCACATGGCCGAACGAGCGCTCGCGCCAGGGCGACCCGCTTGGCTTCTCCCCCGGACAACTGTGCCACCGGCTCGTCGGCTCTTCCGCCCATGCCCAGTCGGTCGAGGACGGCGTCCATCTCCCACGTTTCGCCGTCGGCTGAGGTTACGGCGTCGCGAATCGTGCCGTTCCCGAGATCGGGATCCTGACGCAGCGCGGCGACCCGGACGTCGCGCCCACCGCGGACGACGCCAGATTCGGCCTCCCGTTCGCCGATGAGCACGTCGATAAGGGTCGATTTGCCGGTGCCGTTGAGGCCGACGAGGCCGATTCGATCCCCGGTTTCGATGGTGACGGAGACAGTTTCGAACAGCGGACGACCCGGCCGCGTCATTGTCACACTCTCCGCGTCGACCAGAATCACCCTCGCCACGGTACCGGTCAAGCTGGCGGGGCGATTCACACCTGTGGAAAAGGGGCCGATAGATTCGTATTGTGAGTGATTTTTGGCAAGGCCCCGGTTGGTGGCTCGCGTCCGATGGCAAGTGGTACCCCGCTGATGGCCAACCTCCAGGCGACGACGCCTCCACGTCGAACGCGCCTCAGAAAGAACAGGCCGAGGTGTGTACCCCCGCAGCGTCCACGGCGGTTGCCGTCGACGACGATGCGGTTGACCTCGACGACGGTGAGCTGCAGATCGACGAAGGCAGCGGCTGGCAGGCAATCGACACCACCGACGACGGGTACGGCGTATCCACCCCGAACGGCCACGAGGTGTCGACCGCGCCCGGTGCGTCCGACGCACCGATCGCAGAGGACGTTTTCCCCGACGATGCCCCTGCGCCGGAGGGCGGTTGGGAGCCGACCGAAGAGGCGTCCGAGAGCGACTCAACCGCGATTGCTGCTCCCGTGGTGTCCGCGGAACGCCTCGATCCAGAACCGATCGAACGCGACGAGGCCTGGCGCAAACCCGGAGCCGAAGGACTGACGACATCCGCGAACGGCGGAGCTGCAGGCGCACCCCAGGTTGTGGACCTGACAATGCCGGCAGCACCTGCGGAACGTGCCGACGACGAATCGCA
This sequence comes from Acidimicrobiales bacterium, assembly GCA_004282895.1. Taxonomy (GTDB): domain Bacteria; phylum Actinomycetota; class Acidimicrobiia; order Acidimicrobiales; family SHLQ01; genus SHLQ01. The sequence continues at coordinate 7,156 of SHLQ01000098.1, read as the reverse complement.
CCCACGCTCACTCGGCGGAATGCTGCTTGTTGTCGCGTTGGTGGTGTCCATCGTTGCGTTGGCAGCACTCATTGGGTGGTTGTTCACTCGCGTCAACGATGGCGACACCGCTACGGTCCCCTCCAGCAGCACCGCAGCACCACTTTCCGAGGACGACGACGATCAGGCGACAGCAACAACCGATCCCGCCGACGAGGCAACGGACGAAGGCGCCTCCGACACATCTGCGGTCGAGGTCAACGAGGATCCCGATGTATCAGTCTTCAAACTCGAGGTTGGCGATTGCATCGGCGAAGCGATCGGTGAAGGCGAAGTGCAGACGTTGGATGCGGTCGATTGCGCCGAGCCCCATGCCTTCGAAGTCTTCCGTCAAGCCAATCTGACAACAGAAATCATCGAATTCGACAACGACGCGATCACTGCCGAAGGCGAGCGCATCTGCGCGGCGTCCTTCGACAGCGTCATTCCTCCCGGCGACGAGCGCTCGCTGCGTTTCAAGTGGCTGCAACCAACGCCCGATTCGTGGGAGCTCGAAGAGAATCCGGATCGCCTGATCACGTGCCTGCTCTTTGACGAGGATGGCCCCCTGACCGGCCGCGTTGCCCAGTGACGTCCATTGACTTCTACTGGCGGCCCGGCTGTGGCTTCTGCATGTCACTTGAACGTGGCCTCGACAAGCTGAACCTTCCGCTGACGAAATACAACATCTGGGACGATCCGGAGTACGCGGCGACAGTCCGAGAGATAGCGAACGGCAATGAGACAGTCCCGACCGTTGTTATCGGCGACGCGAAGCTGGTGAATCCCTCCGCCGGACAGGTTCTTCAGGCCTTGTCGGCCGAGGCCCCGGAGCTCATTCCCGAGGGTGTGGAGATACCTCCACCCGGCAAAGCTGGTGGGCTGATCAACCGCCTCCTGGGCGGTAGCTGACCGAGCTGGAGAGGCTTTCCGGCTCGTTTGTGTTGACCTTTTCAAATTTAGTGCTAAATTGGTACTTATGGATCAGTTGATCGCCGTTCACGAACAGATGGACTGGCCCGGAACGCCCCTGTGCAACGGCAAGTCCGAGCTGTTCTTCCCACCCGTTGGAGAACGTCGGACGCGGCGCGAGAAGCGCGAAGCTCTGGCCCGCTCCTACTGCAATCAGTGCCAGTGTCTACTCGCCTGTCGAAATTGGGCCCGCACCAACCGCGAACACGGCTTCTGGGGCGGCGAGAATGAAGAGCAGCGAGCCGCCATTGGGTATCCCCCACTCAGCCCGGCTCGCCGATCGGTCGCGGAGATCGGTCGTAAGGCTCAAAGGGAAAACGAACTCGCCAGCTGATGACTTCCACAATCACTCTCACCGAAGCGGCGGAACAGCTGGGAGTGCATTACATGACGGCCTATCGGTATGTCCGCACCGGTCGGCTGTACGCAGAGAAGGTCGGCGGCCAGTGGGTCGTCTCCACAGATGACCTGAAGGCGCTGAAAGAGAAGCCCGCCAAGCCGCAGCGGGCCATCGACGCTCCGGTGCAGCTCGAGCGTCGGCTTCTGGCTGGCGACGAGGCCGGATCGGTCCAGATCCTCGAAGACGCAATGGCTGCCGGCGCAGACGCCGAAGAGGTCTACCTCGACATCTTGCGACCGTCACTCGCGACCGTTGGCAAGCGGTGGGCGGATGGAGAAATCTCGATTGCGGACGAACACATCGCAACTACAGTCGCGCATCGAGTGCTGGCCCGGCTCGGGTCGCGAATGACCGCACGTGGTCGGTCACGGGGCACGATCCTCCTTGCAGTGGTGCAATTTGACCAGCATTCGATTCCCACCGCGATGTTGCGGGACCTGCTGCAAGTTCGCGGCTTCGATGTCGTCGACCTTGGCGCCAACACGCCCTCCGGCTCGATCATCGAACGAGCAGCAGCGACACCGGATCTTCTCGCGATCGGTTTGGCCGCGACCCACAAGGACAACGATGCGGCGATCACGGAAACCCTCAATGCGCTGCATGCGGCCACGGATGTCCCTGTCGTGCTGGGTGGTTCGGCGATCCGCGATGCCGAACACGGCCGTAGCCTTGGGCAATGCACCGTAAGCACCTCACCGCTCGAAGCGATCGAACGCTTCGAGGAAATCCACGCCGCCGCCCACGCGGCCTGAGTCTGAGTCGTAATGCCTGAGGGTCACACGATCCATCGATTGGCGAAGGACCTCAACCGCTCGCTGCGACCAGGTCCGGTCCAGGCGAGTTCCCCTCAGGGCCCGTTCGCAACCGAGGCGCGGCAGCTGGATGGCCTGCTGCTCGAACGCGCGCACGCCTACGGCAAACACCTGTTTCTTGATTTCGCGGACGGTCCGACGGTCCATATACATCTCGGGTTGATCGGCAAGATGCGTCCGAAGGAACCAGGCACGGGCATCGAGGGTGCGATCCGTCTGCGGCTCGAATCCGATGATGCACTGTGGGACCTGACCGGTCCAATGACCTGCGCACTGATCGACCCGGCCGACGTCGCGGATATCACGGCGTCCCTCGGCCCCGACCCGCTTCGCCGTGGCGCGAGGCGCGAGGAGTTTGTTGATCGGCTCGGTCGGCGATCGATCCCGCTGTCGGCGGCGCTGCTCGACCAATCGGTGATCGCCGGTATCGGCAATGTGTACCGCAGCGAGTTCTGCTATCTGGTCGGTATCAAACCGTCGACGCCGGCAAAGACCGTTCGGGTCGAGGCCGCCGAGCAGATTTGGGACCTTGCGGTCGATCAGTTGCGTCTTGGGGTGAAGCTCAACCGCATCGTGACGCGCACGCCTTCGGAAGTTGGCACGACCGCAGGTCGGATCGATGAGGACAACCGCTTGTACGTCTACAAACGGGAAGGTGAACCGTGCCATCGTTGTGGCACCGAGATCCGCCTCTCGGAAATCGCCAAACGCAAGTCCTGGCATTGTCCGACATGTCAGAAGTAGTCCCGTACGACGCGATCCTCCTGGTGTCCTTTGGTGGACCGGAGGGGCCCGACGATGTTGTTCCCTTTCTCGAGAACGTGACGCGGGGTCGGGGGATCCCACGCGAACGGCTCGAACAGGTGGGCGCGCACTACAAACTCTTCGGCGGAAAGAGCCCCATCAACGATCAGTGCCGCGCGCTGCTCGCCGACCTGAAGGTGGCGCTCGCCGGCGCCGGGATTGACCTGCCCGTGTACTGGGGCAATCGCAATTGGGATCCGATGCTCGAGGACACAATCGGCGACATGGCCGACGACGGCGTGGAGCATGCGCTGGCGTTCGTTACGTCCGCGACGAGCTCGTATTCGGGATGCCGGCAGTATCGCGAGGACATCGAACGAGCTCGTGAGGCGGTCGGCGACGATGCGCCGAAGGTCGACAAGATTCGTCAGTACTACGACCACCCCGGGTTCATCGAGCCGATGATAGACAACACCCGCCGAGCACTCGAAGAAGCGCCGATGGGAAGTCGTCTGGTCTTCACTGCCCACTCCCTTCCGCTGTCGATGGCATCGACGAGCGACTACGAAGCCCAGCTGCGTGAAGCTGCCCGCCTCGTTGCGGAGGGTGTCGGCGAAGCGGAGTGGGACCTGGTGTGGCAGAGCCGCAGCGGACCGGCGCAGATGCCGTGGCTGGAGCCGGACATCAACGATCACCTCGAAGCGATCGGCCCTGACGCGTCGGGCGTGGTCATGGTGCCGATCGGGTTCATCTCCGACCACATGGAGGTGATCTACGACCTCGACACCGAGGCCGCCGCCACCTGCCGCACCCTCGGCCTGCCCTTCGTTCGCGCCGCGACCGTGGGCACCGACGAGCGGTTCGTGACGATGATCGTGGATCTCGTCGAGGAACGGCGCCGTGGCGTCGCTCCGAAAGCGTTGGGATCACTCGCGGTGCGACCGGATTTCTGTCTGGCCGACTGTTGTCCCCAGCCACAACGGCCCCCGGCGCGCTAGAGCAGCGCCGCGCGTATCCCCGACGGCGCGATTGCGCGTCGCTACCGTTGATGACAAACGACCCCCGGAGCCCGAATGACCCCCACGCGCATCGCCTTTCACGCGCTTCAGTATCGATTGGCGACGGTGACGGACAGCTTCACCAACTCCCGCTTCAACGCCGAGCAGGTGGCCACAACCGCGGTGGAGAGTGCTGATCCCCACATCGACGGGCTTATCCGGCAGATCACCGAGATCTGGACTCGTGCTGGTTTCGACCCCGCCGAGATCACCGAACCCTGGTACGGCCCGCGGATCGATCAGGTCTTCCGCGACGATCCGGCCTTGCTCGACGCGATCGACGAAATCATACGATCCGTGCACCGGGTGCAGTTCAGTCGACCCCGACGTCGGCTCAACCAGCCACAGCACCGCCCCGCTCACCGCTGAGGCTTCTCGGAGCAACACCCGACCACTTCGGAAGTGAGCCCTCGGTAGTAGGAAGTGCTCAACACCCCAACCGCCGCTGTCGATGGGGTGATGACCATCTGACGACCGCGGGGAGGAGACTGGGGCGCCATGAAGATCGTTCGTCACGCGTCCGTCGCGCTCCTGCTCGTCTGCGCCAGCTGTGGAAGCACAGCCAGCGATGCCACGCCAACAACTTCCTCCGCGGCCCCGTCCACGAGCACGTCGACCACGGCCGAATCGAGTACGAGCTCATCCTCCACCCCAAGCCGTGTGGCCGAGGATCCGCGCGGCACCGATGGCGCCGGACTGGGCCTGGACGATCCGTACTACCCGGAGCTGGGAAACATCGGCATCGACGTTTCCCGCTACGACCTGCAACTCACCGTCGAGACCGCAGAGGTGGACTCACTCGTAGGTGTCGCCACGATCGACTTCCTTCCCCGGGAGAGCCTCGAGTCGTTCTCGCTTGACCTCGTCGGATTGACCGTTGACTCGGTCGAGCTCGAAGGTGTCGAGATTCCGTTCGATCAGACCGACACCAAGCTCAACATCAGGCCGCCGGGTTCGCTAGGCGCCTACATCGAATCTCAAATCGTCGTGGAGTACTCGGGCGAGCCGAAGACCATCGAATCCGGCACGACGATCGGAAGTATCGGGTGGTTCGACGCCCCCAATGCAACCGTGACCGTCGGTGAACCTGCGGGCTCCCGCACCTGGTTCCCCGTCAATGACCACCCCTCCGACAAGGCGACCTACCGGATCCAACTCGATGTACCGGAAGGCCTGATCGGTGTCGCCAACGGTGTCCGCACTGCGGCGAGGACCCTGAACGGCCGCTCGTTGTCCGTGTGGGAGATGGACGATCCGATGTCCTCCTACCTCACGACGATCGCCATTGGTGACTTCGACCTGCTCGAAGGCGACAGCGCGGGCGAGGTACCGATTCGCAACGCGGTCGCCGCTCCGGTTAGCTCGGTCTTCGACGGTGACTTCAATCTGACCGACGAAATGCTCGTGACGTACGAGGAGCTCTTCGGCCCCTATCCCTTCGATGAGTATGGGGCGCTTGTGGTCGACGCCAATTTCAGCTTTGCGCTCGAAACCCAGGGTCGCAGTTTGTTCAGCACGAGCTTTGTGGACGGCGACGGATCGATCGAACGGATCGTCGCTCACGAGCTGGCCCACCAGTGGTTTGGAAATCACGTCAGCCCGGAGACCTGGAGGGACATCTGGCTGAATGAGGCATTCGCGTCCTACGCCGAGGATCTCTGGTTGGAGTTCGGCAAGGGCGAAAGCCTCGACGCCCTGGAAGCGCGACTGATCGAGAGAGCATCGTTGTTCCCGACACCAGCCCCGGGCGACCCTGGCGCGGACGATCTGTTCGCGCCGAGCGTCTACCGACGCGGCGCGCTCACGTTGCATGCGCTGCGAGTGGAAGTGGGCGACGACGCCTTCTTCCAGATCCTGCGCGACTGGCTCACCACCTATGGCGGCTCGGTCGCGACAACCGCCGATTTCATTTCGTTGGCCGAGGCGACCAGCGGTCAGGACCTCCGCGAGTTCTTCGACGGCTGGCTGGGCGATGGCCCGCTGCCCGAGCTGTCGAATCGCTGAGCGACCATCCCCGATCTAGGATTCGCCGCCATGGCCATCGAGTCGCTCTCCACCAGGATCGTCGAGCTGCCGTTGCCGCGTCCGGTCGGCACCGCGATCCATCAGATGACCTCGGTCGGCTGCGTTCTGGTGACGCTGCGCACGAGTGACGGGATCGCAGGCGAAGGGTTCGCGTTCACGCTGAACGGCGATCGCATCAAGGCGTTCGACGAGATGGTGTCCGGGATGGCGCACTTCGTTGTCGGACGCGATGCCGTAGATGTTGGAGCGGTGAACGCGGCGATGTGGCGCGACATCAATCCCACCGGACACAAGGGTGTGACCATTGCTGCCCTGGCCGCCATCGACACGGCGCTGTGGGACATCGTGGGCAAGCAGGCAAGTCTGCCGTTGGCAAAGTTGTTCGGCGGTGTCCGAGACACGGTTCCTACGTACGCCAGCAGCGGCCTGTGGCTCTCGCAATCGATCGACGAGCTGGTCGAGGAGTCGGCCAGGTTCGTTACACAGGGATTTCGGGGAATGAAGATCCGCATCGGGTCCAAAGACCCTGCGGACGATGTTGCCCGAGTGGCCGCCGTACGTGACTCGGTGGGTCCGGACGTCGAGCTCTATGTGGATGCGAATCAGGGACTGGGTCCAAAGCAGGCGATTCGCCTGGCGGCGGGATTGGAGCAGTTCGGGCTGGTGTGGTTCGAGGAGCCTGTGGTCACCCATGACCTGGCCGGTACTGCTCGGGTCCGAGATGCGATCTCGATCGACGTGGCTGCCGGAGAAACCGAATACACGAGCTTTGGCATGTTCGATCTGTTGCGCTCGGGTGCGGTCGACGTGTTGATGCCGGATCTCCAGCGAGTGGGAGGGTTCAGCGAGTTCCGCCGAGCCGCGGATGTCGCCTGGGTGCACAACACGCCCGTCTCCAGCCACTTCTTCACCGAATACAGCCTGTCGCTGGCGGGGTCGCTCACCAACTGTGTGTCGGTCGAACACATCGACTGGTTCGGTCCCCTCTTCAACGAGGAAGTCGAGCTCCGCGACGGCGAGCTCGTCATCCCCACCCGCCCCGGCACCGGCTTCACCTTCCGCCCCTAACTGGGGTCACCTGGTTGGGGTCGGGCCTCATTAGGTACAAGGTTTCACCTGGTTGGGGT
>SHLQ01000273.1 GCA_004282895.1 Acidimicrobiales bacterium | reverse complement strand
ATGTGATGGACGAGCACGGCGTCTTCACCAACCGCATGGTTGATCTCCGTGGAGAGCACACCGTCATGGGCCCGGGCACCGGCGTGGATGTCTTCCCACTCGGCCAACATCTCCTGGGATTCCTCGGTCTTGCGGAATCGTCCGCCTTGCTGCGTGGGAACCCACTTGCCGGTGACGCTGATCTCCGTCCCGATCCGAGACGGCTCGGCGAGGAACTCGGGTAGTGGTTCGGGTGTCTCGTTCATGGGTGTGCTCCTTGGTCGAAGGTAACCAATCGGTTACTTGCCTTAAGGTAACCAATCGGTTACCCTAGTGTCAAGCAGAACTTCTGGAGCACCATGAGCGGACTGAAACAATACGACCGAACCGAGCTTCTGGATCGAGCCATGGACCTCTTTCACCGGCAGGGATTCAACGGCACGAGCACGGCCGAGCTCGTGACCGAACTGGGCGTCAACCGCAAGAGCATGTATGCCGAGTTCGGCTCGAAACAAGGCCTCTTCGAAGCTGCGCTCGATCACTACAACGCGCACAGCCTGTCCGCAGTTCTTTCCGCGACAGAGGCGGACGGCGCAACAACGGACGCCATCCGCTCGACGTTCGCAGGGTTTGCGTCAGCCAGCGAGAACTGGGCTCAGGGTCGCGGCTGTCTGCTGTGTAACACCGCCGTGGAACGGGCGACGCTCGACGCCCAAATCGGAACGCACGTCGATGCCTACTTCGACCGGCTCACCACGGCATTCCGACATGCGCTACAGAACGGCCAGGACTCGGGAGAGATCAGCACGTCCTCCAACCTCGACGACCTCGCCGCCTTCTTCACGCTGTCGCTCATCGGTGTTGCCGCCTCCGCCAAAGGCAACGCCCATCCGGACCAGATCCACGCCGCCTGCCGAGTGGTTCTCAACGTCTTGGACACTCACCGGCCCGGCTAATCAGCGTTTCGTAAGTTTGAACGCCGAGACCGAGAACGCAGTGAGGCCCTGCTGACGCATACGGTCGTTGAGGGCTTCCGTCGTATCGAGGTGCTCGATGTCGAAGTTGGGCGCGTACAGCTGGTGTACTTCCTCCGTGGAAACCGCGAACGGAGGCCCGTCCATCTCCGACTGGTCGTAGTCGAAGCTCACGAGCATGACCGTTGCGCCGGAGGGCAGGATCGACGAGAGATGTTCGGCGTATCGGGCGCGCGTCGGCGCGTCCAAGGCGACGAGGGAGGCGCGATCGAAGACCGCATCGATGGTGCCGAGATCATCTGCGGTCAGTGAGAAGAAATCCGCTGCGAACAAGGTGTACGGGTCCGCGTGGTAGCGAACGTGCGGCTCGTTCTCGATCTCGGGCGTCAATCCCTGTTCGTGGAAGAACTCCGCCACCGCCTGCTTGACGAATTCCACGCCCACCACTTCAACGCCGCGATCGGCAAGGAAGACCATGTCTAGGCTCTTTCCGCAGAGTGGCACGTAGACGCGTCCGATCGATTCGCCCCAGACCTGATCGGCGAACCTTCGCAGGTGGGAGTTGACGTCGGACTGGTGAAACTGGGTCCGGCCGGCGCTCCATAGTGATTCCCAGTCGGTGAACTCCATGGTGGGACGATATCGAGCACGGCCAGACTGCCTGCGCATTAAGGTCTGGGCGTGAACACGCCGAAGTCTACGGCTGACGCACTGCTCGAGGCGACGATCGAGTCGATTCATAGGAATGGACTGTCCGCCACGACGGTGAGCACCGTAACCGAACTGGCCGGATTGTCCCGCGGGATGGTTCGGCACAACTTCTCCTCGAAGCGCCAGATGTTGGCCGAGACGATGAAGAAGTTGTGGGGCGGCTGGATGCTGGTGACCAAGCCGAGTCCGAACGCCACACCGGCAGATCAGGTGAAGGCGATTGTGCTGGCCATGTTCAAGCCAGAGGTGTTCAGTACGCCGCGAGTTGCGGCGTGGTTGGCGTTGTCGAGCGAAGCACACACCGATCCCGTCCTGGCGGAGATTCGGGAGCGTGCGTACGCCGAGTGGACGAGACAGCTCGCGGACGCACTCGAGGCGTATGGCGCGGCCGATCCAGCCGCGGCTGCAATCAACGTGTTGGCGGTGACGGACGGCCTGTGGCTCCGACACTTGCTGGATCCGGAAGCCCTGCCGCGCGAGGCCGCCGCGGAGGTTGCTCTCGACGCCACGCGGCTGCTGATGGCTGACGTCGACGTATAGGCGGGTCGACCGCCAAATCTGGGCAGCCGTAGATGCAGCTACCTAGGATCGCGTCATGACTGAACGAATGATCAGCCCGATCCGTCAGGTCGAGGCGCTCATTGTCTCGGTGCCGGCTGAAGGGAACGCGTTCGCCGAGGGCAGCGAGGAAGCGCTGCTCGTACGAATCACCGACGAGGACGGGGTCTACGGCATCGGTGAGTCCGTGTGTACGCCGAAGGTCATCAAGGCGATGGTCGAGCAGGAGACGATCCATTTCTGGAGCCAGGGAATTCGCGACATCCTCATCGGTGCTGATCCGGTGGAGGCTCGGGCGCTCTTCGACCGCGTCTATCACGGCAGCTTCTACCACGGTCGCCGCGGAACGTTCATCCAAGCCATGTCCGCGGTTGACATTGCACTGCACGATCTGGCCGGCAAACAGCTGGGGGTTCCGGTGTACAAGCTGTTGGGTGGGGCTCGCACCGATCGCATCCGGCCCTACGCCACCTGTTACCCCGGCGACATCTATGACGGGCCGATGGGCCCGATCGTGGAGGAGATCTCCCGTCAGGCGGCTGTGGCCGTCGACCAGGGGCTGCGCGCGATCAAGGTGCCTGTGTTGTTCGGCTCGGAGGTGAGCGACAAGGCGGTCGTCGAGTTCACCCGTGACTGCCGCCGCATGGTCGGCGACAACATCGTGCTGGCGCTGGACTTCGGGTATCGCTGGTGGGATTGGCACGATGCCGCGTGGACGATGCGTCGTATCGAGGAGTTCGACATCCATTTCGCCGAAGCGCCGCTGCGTCATGACGATCTGCACGGTCACGCTCGGCTTGCCGCCGTCTCGCCGGTGCGTATCGGTGGAGCCGAGTTTGCCGCCGGCCGCTGGGAGGTTCGCGAGTGGTTGGAGACCGGGGGCGTGTCGCTCGTCCAGCCCGGAGTCAGCCGGGCCGGAGGTTTCACCGAGCTCATGCGAATCGCGGAGATGTGTGAAATGTATGGCGCCCAGCTCATGCCGCACAGTTTTGCCACCGGCATCACCGACGTCGCCAATTTCCACCTGCAAGCGGCGGCGCTGACAATTCCGATGGTCGAGTTCAGATCGAGTCGACTCGGGCCATCGCGACTGCGGACCGAACTCGTGTCACCACCGGAGCCCCCGATCGTCGATGGATTCGCAGAGCTCCCAACCGGTGCGGGTCTTGGCATCGAACTCAACGAGGAGTTCGTCTCCGCCTACACCGTTGTCAACGAAGGAGAACCCACATGATCTCTGCCGACCTGAAAACCAAACGAACGCTGGTCACCGGCGGCGCCAGTGGCATTGGTCTGGGTGTGGTCCG
>SHLQ01000097.1 GCA_004282895.1 Acidimicrobiales bacterium | reverse complement strand
CGAGGACCAATCTCGTCGAAGAGTTTGGTTGCCATTTCCCGGTCACCCAGGAACTTCACCACCTGTCGGTGATTGTGGAGGCCACCCTTCTTCGCCTTGGTGATCATCTTTTCGGCGATGGGGCGCATGGCCTTCGCCTTGGCCTCGGTCGTCGTGATGCCTTCAGCGGCAATCAGTGACGCCACGAGGTTGGCCATCATGGCCTTCTGGTGGGAGGAGCTGCCGCCGAAGCGGGGCCCCTTTCTTGGACGTGCAACCATGGATCAATCCCTCGTGCGGAGGGTCAAGCCACGCTCGTCGAGCTTCTCGATGACCTCATCGAGAGACTTCTGACCAAAGTTGGTGATGGCGAGCAGATCGTCCTCGGTCTTCTCAAGGAGTTCACCGACGCTGTTTACCTGAGCACGCTTGAGACAGTTGCGGGGACGCTCGGACAGATCGAGGTCTTCGATCGGCTTCTCGAGGTCGGGCGAACCCGCGACAACCGGGCTCATCTCGCCCAGCTCGAGGCCCTGCGGCTCATCGCTCATCTCTTCGACGAGCTGCACGAGTGAACGCAGCGTGGCGCCGGCCGAAGCCAAGGCATCGCGCGGGGAGATCGAACCATCGGTGTTGATGTCGATCTCGACGCGGTCGAGGTCCGACTGCTGATCGACGCGGGTCGGCGTGACACTGAAGGCCACACGACGCACCGGCGAGTAGATCGAGTCGACCGGGATGACACCGATCGTGTCGGAGTCATTGTTGCGATCCGCGCTGACGTAGCCGCTGCCCTGATCGACGGTGATGTCGATGGCCAGGTGGCCCTTGCCATTGAGTGTTGCGATCGGCAGGTCGCCGTTCAGGATCTCGACGTCGGAGTGGGGATGGATGTCACCGGCGGTGACGTCCTTCGGTCCACGCACGTCGAGGCGAAGCGTGATTGCCTCTTCGGTATGTACGCGCAGGACGATGTCCTTGAGCGCAAGGATGATGTCCGTGACGTCTTCGGCGACACCGGGAATGGTGTCGAACTCGTGCAGAGCGTCGTCGAAACGGACCTGGGTGATGGCGGCGCCGGGAATCGAAGAGAGAAGCGTACGCCGCAGCGAGTTGCCCATGGTGTGCCCGAGACCACGCTCGAGAGGACCAATGGCGAACTTCTGGGTGTTGTTCTCTTCTTCTCCGATCGCTTCGACCGTTGGACGCTGAATGGTCAGCATGTGTTCTCCTCGGAACTTCGAAGTCGACCCCTGGTCGTGACCAGGGAGTTACTCAGTGGATAAATGGATTACTTCGAGTAGAGCTCAACGATGAGCTGTTCTCGAACTGGAACGTCGATGTGTTCCCGGAGCGGAAGCTGGTGGACGACGGCTTCGAACTGGTCGGAGCCTTGGTCGATCCACGCCGGCTTCGACCGGTCGAGAACATCGATGTTCCATTGCAGCGTCACACCGTTGCGCGACTTGTCGCGCACCCGGATGACATCGCCCTTGCGAACCCGGTAGCTGGGGATATCGACCCGCTTGCCGTTGACCTCGATGTGGCCATGGTTCACGAACTGTCGCGCCTGCGGACGAGTGGCGGCCCAACCGGAGCGGTAGACCACGTTGTCGAGGCGAAGTTCGAGCATACGAAGCATGTTCTCGCCGGTGACACCCGTGCGGCGTGAAGCCTCGGCGTACAGGTTGCGGAACTGCTTTTCTGAAAGTCCGTAGGTGAAGCGAGCCTTCTGCTTCTCCTGGAGTTGCACGAGGTACTCAGAGACGTTGCCGCGGCGGCGGGTACGACCGTGATCTCCCGGCGGGTACGGGCGCTTGTCGAGAGCGAGCGTTTCGCCCTTCGTGCCCCAAACATTCGTGCCGAGTCGACGCGATACGCGTGCTTTTGGTCCGGTGTAACGTGACATGTTCTCAGCCTCTCCGGCGCTTCGGTGGCCGACAGCCGTTGTGTGGAATCGGGGTCACGTCTTTGATGCCGGTGACCTCGATGCCGGTGTTCTGAATCGAGCGGATAGCGGTTTCACGACCGGAGCCGGGACCACGAACGACGACGTCGACGCGGCGTACACCGTGCTCCATCGCCCGACGAGCAGCCTGTTCTGCCGCCATCTGAGCGGCGAACGGTGTGGACTTGCGAGAGCCCTTGAAGCCCACGTTGCCGGCAGAGGCCCATGTGAGGGCGTTGCCGTCCTGATCGGTGAACGTGATGATCGTGTTGTTGAACGAGCTCTTGATGTGCGCCACCCCATGGGTGACGTTCTTGTTGACCTTGCGCTTCTTGCGCTGCGGGGTTGCCATCAGTCGGCCTTCTTCTTTCCGGCAACAGTCTTCTTGGGACCCTTGCGAGTGCGAGCGTTGGTGTGGGTGCGCTGACCGCGAACGGGAAGGCCACGGCGGTGACGCAGACCCTGGTAACTGCCGATCTCCATCTTGCGCTTGATGTCCTGGCTGGTCTGGCGACGAAGGTCACCTTCGACCTTGAGGTGTTCCTCGATGTAGGCACGGATCTGCGCGACCTCAGTGTCGGTGAGATCACGGACCCGCGTGGTGGGTTCGATCGAAAGGGATTCGCACAACGTCTGCGACGTGGTCAGACCAACGCCGAATATGTACGTGAGCGAGATCTGTACTTGTTTGTCTCGCGGAATATCTACACCGGAAATACGTGCCATAGGGCCTTAGCCTTGCCTCTGCTTGTGACGCGGATTCGTGCAGATCACCATGACGCGGCCGTGCCGCTTGATGACCTTGCAGTTATCACACATTTTCTTGACGCTTGCTCGAACCTTCACGGGCTGCGTCCCTTCTTCTTACGGGTTTCGAATGACACACCACAGCCACGGCCGTGGTGCAGTACGTGGGTACCGGCTACTTGTAGCGGTAGGTGATACGGCCTCGCTCGAGGTCGTATGGAGTGAGCTCAACCTGGACGCGATCACCCGGCAGGATCCGGATGTAGTGCATGCGCATCTTTCCTGAGATGTGGGCCAGCACTTTGTGGCCGTTCTCTAGTTCGACACGGAACATGGCATTAGGGAGAGGCTCCGTGACGGTGCCCTCCAATACAATCGCGTCTTCTTTGGCTTTAGCGATAACAGTTTCCTCCTGAGAGTCTTGCTCCCACCACGATCCGTACGGACGCGCGATGAGCCAGCGATTAACGCTAGCGCCAACCGGAGAGGCAACCAACTCAGAAGAGCACTGATATTGCAGTGTTTTCGGGGCACACTGGGCCGGTGGTACACATGTCACACACCGAATTCGAGAAAACTGTCGAACAGGCCCTCGATTCGCTCGATGACGGCTTTCTTTCGCTCATGGAGAACGTCGTGGTCGTAACCGCCGATCGACACGCCGACGAGCCGGATTTGCTCGGTTTGTACGAAGGAATCCCCCTTACGGAGCGGGGTGACTATGGCTTCCTCGACCTGCCGGATCAGGTGTCGATCTACCGGCTCGCCCTCTGCGAGATGTGTGACACGGAGGAGCAGTTGATCGACGAGATCCGTGTCACCGTTGTCCACGAGATCGCCCATCACTTCGGCATCGACGACGACCGGCTCCACGAGCTGGGCTGGGGCTAGGGCTAGGGCGGTATTGTTCTCGGCACTTCCGGCCGACATCGGCAACCCTTCGGGTTGCTTGGAGATTTTGGCTTCGCCAAAACTCCCGCCGTGGACCTCAGCCCCTCCTCGCCTGACGCGGGATCGGTGCGTATACACCAATGATTGTGGGAACCGAGTCAGTCTTTCTTCGCCGTTGCCTGTTTTGCTCGGCGTTCGTCGCCGAGGCGGCGGAGTTCGTCTCGGTTGGAGTCATCAACGCGCATGTAGTTATCCCGCCATTCGTCGCTGCCCCAATCGAACGGGGCTTGGACGGTTGTACGAGGTGCGGGTGCGGATTCGAGCGTTTGCAGTGCCAGCTCAAGGATGGCCCTCTGCATCGCCGGATCGTCCGGCTTACCGACCGGATTGCCGAGTGGGAAGTCGACGAAGACGTGGCGGGGAACACCGCACTCCTCCACGATGTCGCGCGCACTGCCAATGATCACGGTGGGGATGTCCTGTTCCTCCAGATGACGGGCGGCCAGACTCACGGTCTGGTGACAGACCGGTCAAAGTGGAATGAGGATGATGGCGTCGACGTCGTCCTCCTGGCACCATGTCGCGATCTGCTCGGCGTCGATTGTCGTGCGGCGTTGGCTGTACTGCGTTGGCACGCCGAAGAACCGCGGCGCCACGGATCCGATGCGACCGTCGTTGGCGAACGAGTGGAGATGATCGAGCGGCAGGAACGTCCCGAGGTCGCTGGTGTGGGTTGCGTCCTTGTCCCATGAGAGGTCGTCGGTGTACATCGAGTCGGGAGTCTCCGACACCGGATGGGCGTACACCGGCTTGTTCGAGCGCGATGTCCCGGGCAGGAACGCGGTCGTGACAATCCCAATCCGACTCTCGGACATCGGGGAGGCCATCGATGCGAACGGAACCTCGTCGAAGGACGCCCACTGATAGGGCTTCTCGTAGCCATACGCGGCGTAATACTCACGCGACTTGTCGATGTAGCTGAGATAGCGACGGTGTGAGATCCGCTTTGTCATTCGCTCATGGTGGCACAGCGGAAGGAGGGAGTGACAGGTTGGTCTAGTCGCCTCGAGCTTCTTCCAACATCGCGGCAACAACGTTGTAGATCTCCTCAGCGGGCTCGTTGTAGAACGCGAGATTGAGGTTCAGGAGGGGTAACCCGAGGCCTGGGTTCTTCTTGGCGATCCGCCGGTGCCAGTCCGAAGCGCTGTCGAGGTACTTCTCTGCGACAGCCGGCTGCATGTGGATTGGGATGAAGTAGTTGGATCCGCCGATTTCGACAAGGTTGTCAACGGAATCGATGTCAGTCCACAAGATTGGCCCGACTCCAGCGATGTGTCTTCTACCGAGTTGCTATCGAGAACCAATTGGTAGCGATCATCCCTGATCATTTGAAACAAACTGAGAAGGAGAAATGCTCCAAAAACAACAAGACCAACCAACCCGGCCAGCAGGGACGCGCCGGTGATCAGTAGTACAAGCGAAGCCGCTACGAACAGCCCTGAGCTGAGCACCGCCCGAATTAGCCTCCGGTGCGTCGAGCGGTAGACGACCCTTGACGACATATCTCCGCAGTTTGTTTACAAAATCGCTTCGATGCGGGCGAAGATCTCGTCTTCGGTGCCGAGGCCGTCAACAACGACGAGCTTGTTGTGATCGGCGAACCACTGCAGCAGCGGTGCGGTCTGCTGCTCGTACAGCTCGAGCCGGCGGGCAATACCCTCGGCGGTGTCGTCTTCGCGGCCGCGAGCCATCATGCGGGCCGTGACTTCCTCGATCGGCACGTCGATGTTGATCGCGGCGTCGAGCTCAACACCCTGGCCGTGCAGGATCTCTTCGAGCGCATCCGCCTGTGATGGTGTGCGGGGGAAGCCATCGAGCAGAACGCCGTGTTCCATGATGTCGGCTTCGGCCAGGCGCTCCGCGACGATGCCGATCATGATCTCGTCCGAGACCAGCTCGCCGGCCTTCATCACGGCGTCGGCCTTCTGTCCGAGTTCCGTGCCGGCTGCGACGGCGGCTCGCAACATGTCGCCGGTGGACACATGAACGATTCCGGTGGACTCGACGAGTAGAGCACATTGGGTTCCCTTGCCTGCGCCCTGACGGCCCAAGACAACGATGCGTCGTGCTGACATACGAATAAATTCCTTTCTCGGACTCCCGCCGAGATCGGCAACCCTTCGGGTTGCTTGGAGGTTTCGGCTCCGCCAAAACTCCCAGCTACTTCTTCTTTGCGAGGAAACCTTCATAGTTGCGCATCATCAGCTGGCTGTCGATTTGTTTCATCGTCTCGAGCGACACTCCCACGGCGATCAGAATCGAGATGCCGATGAAGCCGAAGCCGGCGGCACTCAGACCTCCGTTGTGGTCGTTGAGGCCGAAGCCGAGCGCAGACATGATGAGGTTCGGCACCAACGCAACGGCGGCGATGAACAGCGCACCGGGCAGCGTGATACGGGTCAGGATGCGAGCGAGGTACCGCTCCGTTTGTTTGCCCGGACGGATACCGGGGATGAAGCCACCCTGCTTACGGATCGTGTCGGCCTGCTTGGCCGGATCGAAGGTGATCGCAGTGTAGAAGTACGCGAATCCGACGATGAGGAACCCGAAGACGATCAGATACAGAGCGGCCGCAGGATTGGCGAGGTTTCGGTCCACAAAGTTTCGGATGCTGTCGCCCCAGCTGTTGGCCGGAAGTGCCACCGCGATGAGGTTCGGCAGATACAGGACGGAGCTGGCGAAGATGATCGGAATCACGCCGGACTGGTTTACCTTGAGCGGAATGTAGGTGCTCTGACCGCCATACATCTTGCGACCGACCACTCGCTTCGCGAACTGGACCGGGATCCGACGCTGGCCCTGCTCGACGAACACGATGCCGACGAGAGAGATGGCAAGAATCACCATGAACGTGGCGACGGCGAGCCAACCTTCGTTTTGCCAGAGCGTGGAGAACTGGGCCGGGAACTGGCTCACGATCGATGCCGTGATGATCAGCGACATGCCGTTGCCAATTCCCCGTTGCGTGATGAGCTCACCCATCCACATGACCAGCGCCGTGCCGGCCGTCAGGGTGAGGACAACGAGAAGCACGGTGCCGACGTTGAACTTCGGCATAAGGACGAACCCGCCGCCCACTGCAGCGCCGCTGTTGAACAGGAACGAGAACGACGTCGATTGGATAACTGCGATAGCCACGGTGAGGTAACGCGTCCACTGAGTGATCTTGCGTTGCCCGACCGCACCCTGCTGCTGCCATTGTTCGATGCGAGGCACAACCACACCGAGCACCTGCATGATGATCGAGGCGGTGATGTACGGAAGAACACCAAGTGCGAACAGTGCAAACGTGGTCAGACCGCCGCCGGAGAACAGCTGCACGAAGGCAAGAATGCCACCCTGTTGGCTGCTGTCCTCTCGGAGCGCATCCACTGCCGCCGTGTCAATCCCGGGAGCCGGGATGAATGATCCGAGTCGGTACAGGCCGATCATGAACAGCGTGAACAGGATCTTGTTGCGAAGATCCGGTACCCGGAACATGTTGCCGATACGTGAAAACACGTGGATTCTCCTGTGGACGTGGTGGTTCAACCGTAGCGGACGGCCCCCTGACGGAGACCGCGCCAACTAGCGGTTTGTGTGCTGATTACCCTGTGCCGGAGGACGAGGTGAGTCTCCCCATGGCTTGGGCAGAACTTCAATCGAGCCACCGGCGGCGGTGATTGCCTCTTCGGCGCTCTTGCTGAATGCATGAGCTTTCACCGTGACGGCGCCACTCAGCTCACCCCGACCAAGAACCTTGATCAGCGCGTTCTTCGAAACGAGACCCTTGCCGAGAAGAGCTTCTGGCGAGACCTCGGACAGGCCGGACTCCGCGATCGTGTCGAGGTTGATCGCCTGGTACTCGACGCGGAATGGGTTGGTGAAACCGCGCAGCTTCGGCGTGCGGATATGCAGTGGCATCTGGCCACCCTCAAAGCCGGCGCGAACCTTGCCGCGTCCACGCGAGTGCTGACCCTTGGTACCGCGGCCTGCGGTCTTGCCGCCCTTGCCACCGATGCCGCGACCTTTGCGCTTCGCATTCTTCGTTGAGCCCTCTGCGGGCTTGAGATCGTGAACTTTGATCGCCATCAGGCTTCCTCAACTGTCACTAGGTGAGGAACGCGGGAAATCATGCCGCGAACCTCAGGTGTATCTGGCTTCGTAACCGTACGACCGATACGACCAAGGCCAAGGGCACGGATGGTTCCGCGCTGCTTGGGCTTGCAGCCGATCGTCGAACGCTTCTGGGTGATCTTGAGGTCAGCCATTAGCTGGCTCCCCCGGTGACGATGCCGGCGGTCGCGGCGTCGCCGCCACCACGCTCAGACTCGCGGTAGGCCTGCAGGAGACCAGCGGGAACGAACTCTTCGGCGTCGATGCCGCGCAAGCGCGCGATCTCGTCAGGACGCTTGATGTCATGAAGACCAGCGATCGTGGCCCGAGCAACGTTGATGTGATTCGGCGAGCCGAGCGACTTGCAGAGCACGTCTTGGATACCGGCCTCTTCGAGGATGGCACGGGCGGCGCCACCGGCGATCACACCGGTACCGGGAGCGGCTGGCTTGAGCAGCACACGGCCTGCGCCCATCTCACCGAGCACCGGGTGCACGATGGTGGTGCCGGCGAGCGGCACGCTGAACAGGTTGCGCTTGGCTTCCTCGGTGCCCTTCTGGATGGCGAGAGGCACTTCTTTGGCCTTGCCATATCCCAGACCGACCTGACCGGCACCGTCGCCGATCACGACGAGGGCCGTGAAGCTGAAGCGACGGCCACCCTTGACGACCTTTGCCACACGATTGATGTGGATGACCCGCGAATCGCGAAGTCCTCCTTCGTTCTGGCGGTCGTCGCGGTCATTGCCGCGGCTGTTGCGATCTCGGTTGTTGTCGTTGTACGCCATCAGAACTCCAGTCCTGCTTCGCGAGCGGACTCGGCCAGCGCAGCCACACGTCCGTGATAGAGGTTGCCACCGCGGTCGAAGACCACGGTTTCAATGCCAGCGTCCTTGGCTCGGCTGGCGACGAGCTCACCAATCTTCTTGGCTGCGTCGACGGTGCCACCGGTACCGTCCCAGCTCTTTTCGATCGTCGAGGCCGAAGCCAACGTCACTCGAGCGACGTCGTCGATGACCTGGGCGGTGATGTGTTTGCTCGAGCGATGGACGGCAAGACGGGGACGTTGTGAGGTTCCCGACACCGACTTGCGTACGCGGTAGTGGCGACGCTGACGGTTGCGGCGACGCTCCGAAGAGGTGTTCTTCATTACTTCGCTGCCTTTCCGGCCTTGCGGATGATGCGCTCACCCTCGTACTTGATGCCCTTGCCCTTGTACGGCTCGGGCTTGCGCCACTTGCGAATGTCAGCAGCGACCTGGCCAACGAGCTGCTTGTCGATTCCCTTGACGATGATTTCCGTCTGCTGGGGAACCTCGAACTCGATGCCGGCCGGTGCCTTGATGTTCACGGAGTGACTGAAACCGAGTTGCATCTCGAGTCCGTCCTTGCCCTTGGCGGCAGCACGGTAACCGACGCCGACGATCTCGAGCTTCTTCGAGAAGCCCTCGGTGACGCCAATGACCATGTTGTTCACGAGCGATCGGGCGAGACCGTGCATGGCCTTGCTCTCACTGGTGTCGTCTGGCCGCATGACGCTGAGCGTCGTGTCTTCCAGGGAAGCGGTGATGTCGCCAGGGAGATCAATGTTCAGTTCGCCCTTCGACCCTTTGATCGTGACGTTCTGACCAGAGATCGACACGTCGACACCGGTTGGGACTTCGATTGGAGCATTTCCGATACGGGACATGGATACCTACCAGACGTAGGCGAGCACCTCGCCACCAATGCGGCGGCGACGAGCTTCGCGGTCGGTCATGAGGCCACGGTTCGTGGAGAGCACGGCAACGCCGAGCCCGCCCAGAACACGAGGTACCTCGGTGGACTTGCGGTAGACGCGAAGGCCTGGCTTCGACACTCGGGTAATCCCCGAGATCACACGTTTGCGATCCGGGGAGTACTTCATGTCGATTTGGAGCACGCGTCCAGGGCCTCGGTCGTTATCCACGACGTTGAACCCGGTGATGTAGCCCTCGCTCTTCAAGAGATCGGCGAGGGTTTCCTTGAGCTTCGATGAAGGCATCGACACGTCATCGTGCATCGCTGTATTGGCGTTGCGAATCCGAGTGAGCATGTCGGCGAGGGGATCAGTCATTGTCATGTGTGCAGTCCTCCCCTACCAGCTGGCCTTCTTGAGACCGGGTATTTCCCCGGCGTGTCCCATTTCGCGGAGGCAAATACGGCAGAGACCGAATTGGCGGTACACGCTGCGCGGGCGACCGCACTTCCGGCAGCGGGTGTATGCGCGGACCTTGAACTTCGGGGTCTTCTTCTGCTTGTTTACTAGCGCCTTCTTTGCCATTACTGGCCAACCTTTCGGAATGGGAATCCAAATGCGTCGAGCAGCGCACGCCCATGCTCGTCTGTCTTGGCGGTGGTGACGATGGTGATGTCCATACCGCGGGTGGTGTCGACGTTGTCGTAGTTGATCTCGGGAAAGATC
This sequence comes from Acidimicrobiales bacterium, assembly GCA_004282895.1. Taxonomy (GTDB): domain Bacteria; phylum Actinomycetota; class Acidimicrobiia; order Acidimicrobiales; family SHLQ01; genus SHLQ01. The sequence goes on along the minus strand of SHLQ01000097.1, from coordinate 2,612 downwards.
AGCTGTTCGGTCACGCCGAACGTGTAGTTGCCATTGCCGTCGAAGCTCTTCGTGGGAAGCCCACGGAAGTCGCGTACTCGAGGGATGGCCAGGGAAATGAGACGGTCGAAGAACTCGTACATACGATCGCCCCGAAGGGTGACACGACAGCCGATGGTCTGACCTTCACGCAGCTTGAAGCTGGCGAGGCTCTTCTTTGCCCGGGTGACAGCTGGACGCTGGCCCGTGATGATCGCCATGTCTTCGAGAGCGCCTTCGAGCGCCTTCTTGTTCAGCGCGGCTTCGCCAACACCCATGTTCACGGAGATCTTCTGGATCCTCGGAACTTCCATGATGTTGTCGAGTTCGAGCTGCTCTTTGAGGGCACCTTGGATCTCGTCGTAGTACTGCGCTTTGAGCGTCGGTACAACAGTTGCGGTTGCCATTAGAGTTCGGCCTCCGTTCGCTTGCAGATGCGCACCTTCGTGCCATCGGCGAGAATCTTGTAGCCGACACGCGTCGGCTTTCCGTCTTTCGGGCTGAGCACCGCAACGTTCGACACATGCATTGGCATGTCGATGTCGATGATGCCGCCGGGCTGACCTTCACCCTGTGGGCGCTGGTGCTTCTTCATAAGGTTCACACCTTCGACGATGACGGTGTCCTTCTCCGGGAAGGCGAACATAACGACGCCCTCCTTGCCCTTGTCCTTGCCCGCGAGCACGCGGACCTTGTCACCTTTGCGGATCTTCATTAGAGGACCTCCGGGGCGAGCGACACGATACGCATGAACTTCGCGTCGCGAAGCTCACGACCGACCGGGCCGAAGATGCGGGTTCCACGAGGCTGGCTGTTGTCGTTGATGAGCACAGCGGCGTTCTCGTCGAAGCGGATATAGGAGCCGTCTGGACGACGGATTCCCTTCTTGACTCGGACGACGACGCACTTGACGACCTCGCCCTTCTTCACGGCCGCACCGGGGTTGGCATCCTTGACCGTGGCCACGATGACATCACCAATGCTGGCGTAGCGCCGACGGGTTCCGCCGAGCACCTTGATGCACAGCACCTCCCGCGCACCGCTGTTGTCAGCCACCTTGAGGCGGCTTTCCTGTTGAATCATTTAACGAGCCCTCTCGATGATCTCGACGAGGCGCCAGCGCTTCTTCTTCGACAGCGGACGGGTTTCCTGAATACGGACCCGGTCGCCGACGTTGGCGTCGTTGTTCTCGTCGTGGGCGAAGAGCTTGTTGTTGCGCTGCACGGTCTTGGCGTATCGGCGATGACGGACGCGGTCGACCGACTCGATGACGGCGGTCTTGTCCATGGATGTGGACACCACGATGCCTTCGCGAACCTTGCGCGGGTTTTCTCTGCCTTCCGCATCGCTCGATTCCGCAGTCTCTTCCGCCGCGCTCGGTTCCGCCAGGCCGGTGGCCGTGGTGGAGGCGGCTGGGGTTTCTTCGATTTCCGTCGCTGGCGCTTCGGTGTTTTCCACGTCGCTCATGAAGCGACCTCCTCTTCGAGGGCCTCAGCAGCGGCGATTTCACGCATGCGAAGCTCGGTGAGCACTCGGGCCTTGTCCTTGCGGACCTCGCCGAGGCGTTGCACATTTGTCAGCTGTCCAGTTGCGTTCTGGAAACGCAGGTTGAACAGATCTTCACTTACCTCGTCCAAACGCTTCAACAGGTCGGCGTCGGACAGCTCGGTCAGCTTCTTCTTTGCCATTAGAAGCCCTCCTCCCGCTTAACGAACTTGCACTTGATGGGCATCTTCTGGATTGCACGGTCGATGGCCTGACGAGCGACATCTTCGTCGTGAAACGAAAGCTCGAACAGCACGCGCCCAGGGCGTACGACGGCGACCCAACGCTCCGGGTTGCCCTTGCCGGAACCCATACGGGTTTCGGCCGGCTTCTCGGTGACGGGCTTGTCGGGGAACACGTTGATCCAGACCTTGCCACCACGCTTGATGTGGCGGGTCATGGCGATACGTGCAGCCTCGATCTGGCGGGCAGTAACCCAGCCGGGCTCGAGCGCTTGGAGACCGTAGTCACCAAACGTGACTTCGGTGCCTCCCTTGGCGTTGCCGCGCATGCGGCCTCGGTGATGTTTGCGGTGTGCGACCTTGCGGGGCATCAACATGGTGGAACCTCTCAGTCCGCGTCGCCGGGACGGAAGTTGGGAGCCTCTTCCTTCTCGCGGGTCGAGGCTTCGATGGCCTCTTCCTCTGCGAGAAGTTTCTCGAACTCGGGGGCGGCTTCCTTGACGAGGGGCGCAAGCTCCTCGACCGGAGTTTCTTCGGTTTCTGCGCCGGGCTCTGGCTTGCGAGGAGCAGCCGAGCTGGACACAACCTGACGCGGCTTGCTCTGACCGGAGGTTTCGCCCACGGCCATCGCTGCTTCGCGCTCGATCTTGCTCTGCGCTTCGCTCTTGTAGGGCAGACGTTCGCCGGTGTAGATCCACACCTTCACGCCGATGCGGCCGGCGGCGGTGTGTGCTTCACGGAAGCCGTAATCGATCTCGGCGCGCAGCGTGTGCAACGGCACCTGACCTTCGCGGTACCACTCACGGCGGGCCATTTCGGAGCCGCCACTACGACCCGAGGTCTGGACTCGAATGCCGAGGGCACCGG
>SHLQ01000096.1 GCA_004282895.1 Acidimicrobiales bacterium | reverse complement strand
CGATGGCGCTCAGCGCGATGGCCGGGTTGGCTTCGAGGTTCCTGAACTTCTGGCGGCGCGTCAGCATCGAGAAGACCACGTGGCCGTCGTCGTCGGTGCCGCACCAGACCGGGCTGGACTGGGGCGCGCCGTCGGGTCCGATCGTGGCCACGTGCCAATAGGCGGCACGCTCGAGTAGGTCGGCATGGCTCTCAGGGATCGTCATGGGGCCAACCTACATGCTCTCCAAACTCGGGCTCCGGTAGTGTCCGGGTCATGAGCTACGACATTGGACAGCTGCCCCGCCAGGACGGACGAATCGTGATGGTGACGGGGTCGAACACCGGCCTCGGCTTCCACAACGCGCACGATCTCGCCGCCAAGGGGGCGAAGGTCGTGATGGCCTGTCGGACCGAATCGCGTGCCACCGATGCGATGCGTCGCATTACCGAGTTGGTGCCGGACGCCGATCTTGAGTTTCTCGCGCTCGACCTGAGCTCGCTCGATGCGGTGCGCTCGGCGGCGGCTACCTTCCGTGACCGCCACGACACTCTGGATGTGCTCGTCAACAACGCCGGCATCATGATGACGCCGTACGAGAAGACCGTCGATGGGTTCGAGGGGCAGATGGCCGCCAACTACTGGGGCCATTTCCTTCTGACGATGTCGCTGATCGATCTCATGCCCGATGCGCCGGAGTCGCGGGTCGTGTCGCTCAGCAGCCTGGCTCATGCCCAGGGCACGAAGAAGATCCGCTTCGACGACATCCACTGGGAACAGAAGTACAGCCGCAGTGGCGCCTATCAACAGACCAAACTCGCCTGTCTGTTGTTCGCCCTCGAGCTCGACCGACGACTGCGTGCTGCGGGCAAGGAGATTGTCTCGGTGGCGTCGCACCCCGGCGTGTCCCCGACGGAGTTGGGTCGGGCGATGCCGAAGCTGCTGACGGAGGTCGTCCGCTACACCGTCGGCCCGTTCGTCTCCCACGATCCAGATGTGGCATCGCTTCCGTCGCTGGTTGCTGCGATCGATCCTGAGGTCAGCGGCGGGGAGTACTACGGCCCGCAGGGTCTCAATGAGATGAAGGGCGACCCCGGGCCCGCCAGAATCCATCCGTGTGCCCACGACGTGCACGCCGCGCGACAACTGTGGGACCTGTCGGTGGAGCTCACCGGCGCCGATCTGCCGTTTGATTCGTAGCGCCCGCTGCTGCGGAGCATCAGATGCCTGAGCGGCTCAGGCCACGAGTGCCGTAACGACGGCGAGCACGTTGGCGGCTATGCCCGCTGCGATCAGGCGCTGCGTCTCGACCTTCGCGGTCGCGAAGCCGGCCACCATGTCTGCTCGTAGCTCAGCGATCTCGCCGTGGACTTCCGCTCGAAGGGTCGCGCCAAAGCTGTGCATGTCCTCTCGGGTTACGAGGCTGCTTGCCGGATGTGCGGGTAGAAGTTCCATAACGGTTGTGGCTGGCCGTGTCCCGAGCTTGTCTTCAAGTTCGTTGAAGAGGTCGCGTCGGTCCTTCTCGGTGATCGCCATGATCAGTTTCTCAGTTTCTGGTCAGTTCGTCGAGGAGGAACGTCGCGGCCGTTCCCCGAAGCCGTGACCGAAACCTACAGCGAATGTGTGACAGTCGAAGCGCCCCCTGCTCTGCCAGTTTGGCCGAAGTAGATTGCTGGACATGACCTCCCTCACCGCATCTGACGGCCACCAACTTGACGCGTACGAAGTGCACCCTGATGGGGCCACGGCAGCGGTGGTGATCATTCAGGAGATCTTTGGGGTGAACCACCACATCCGATCCGCGGTCGACCGCTATGCCGAGCTCGGATATCGGACGATCGCACCGGCGATGTTCGATAGGGTCGAACGCGGTGTCGAGCTCGACTACAACGCCGAAGGAGTCGCGACAGGGCGCGAGCTGCGGCCGCGGCTCGACTGGGACACGTCGATGCTGGATGTGGCGGCGGCCATCGACCACGTGGCCCCGACCGGCCCGGTTGCGGTGATCGGCTACTGCTACGGCGGCTCGATCGCGTGGTTGGCAGCGCACGACCAGTCGATCGCGGCGGCTGTCGGGTACTACGGCGGTCAGGTGCACGACTTCCGTGACCGGGCCCCGCAAGTGCCGACCATGTTGCACTTTGGGGCGGAGGATGCGGGGATTCCACTTGATGGGGTCGAGGCGGTGGCGCAAATGTATCCGGATGTACCGATCCACATCTATGAGGGAGCCGGACACGGCTTCAACTGTGATGCCCGCGGCTCGTACAACGCCGACGCCTCTGCGCTGGCGTTGGATCGCACCCTGGACTTCATCCGAGCCGCCGGCGTGGCCTAGTCGTTTGGTGCGACGAGCCTCGAGCCAGCCGATTCGTCGACGGTGACCGTCACCGGAAACTCAGCGGATCAGCGTTGTCGTGCTGTCGTCTGGGAACTTCACCATGCGATCGGCGCGCGGCTTGATCTTGAGCCGGCCGTTGCCGCCGACCGAGAGCTTCTGTGACACGAACTGTGCCGCCACCTGTACCTGGCCACCGTTCCCCTGATAGTTGACCGTGGCGACCGGAGTGAAGAACACGCCTTCAAGCGCGATGTTGGCCTGGCCGGCGAGGTCGTGATCGGTACTGGAATCCGACCACATCGCCAGGTTCTTGAACGGACCGTCGGTTGGGGCGAGCATTGCGACGGTTCCAGATCCGCCGCCAAGCTTGATCGATGACGTTGAGGAGAAATACGTCAGCACATTCGTTAAGCGGATCGAAGACTGACCTGCCTTGTTGATCGCCCCGTTGCGGAAGTAGGCGAACGCCGCGGTCGCACTGCTCTCACCTATGTCAAGGACATCGCTCGGGGGAAAGTAGTTGAGCGTTGTATTGGAACTGTTGACATCGAGCAGTCCGTCGGCCTGCAGCACCACATCGTCATCGAAGACGACGTTTCCTCCCGTGAAGTACAACTCCCCTTTGAGCGAAAGCTTGCAGTTCACTCGCCAGTTCCCCTGGGGAACCTTCACGACATCGCTTCCGTTCAGCGCGCACGGATATGTCGGGGAGTAGTCTTTCCATTCGGCCGCTGGGGACGGAAGCCCACTCGAGCCCACATCGTTTATCAACTTCGTGATGTAGGGCGTCGAGGTCGCTGCTCTCGGGCACGGGTCGATGTCGTAGGACGCCGGGTAGGGGGCCTTGCAGTCGAAGATCCAGTCGACCGAAGCTCGGGTGAGTCTTGTCGGAGTTTGTTCCGGGCCAGGGGCGACGATGCCGGCCGATGTGCATGCTGGAGGGAAACAGCCAGGCCCACCCGTTGCAAACACTTCGATATGGCCACAACCCTGGCCGGTTCCTGCCACGAGTTCGAATGGACACGGATCTCCGTCAGCGCGAATCAAAGCGTTGGTGCCGTTGACGTCGATGGTGCCGTCGTTGTTGCAGCCCGAGCCCGTGCCGTCCGAATCCAACGTGAGCGTGCCGGGCTGTTCGAGGCCTGTAACCGGGTTCAGCACGCCGCCGACGATGATGCCGCCGCCTGCGCCGGAGGCTTCCAACGTATCGCAGTCGTGTCGTTCGAGAAGGAGGAGGTTGAGGGCGCGTCCGTGGAGCGCCGAGGGGTTGACGAGCGCCACGGAGTGCACGGTCGTCTCGATCTCGTCGAAACCGATGGCTCCGCCGAAGTAGGTGCCATGAACCGATTTGACGGAAACGCCGAACCGCTCGCACGGTTTGCCATCGCTCGAGTTGATCGTCTGAGGTCCAGCACCCAACGCGGAGGGTGCCGCCATCTTCGGATCGGCGTCGTCCACGGGATACGTGATCTGAATCTCAAACGAGGAGTTCGTGGCCACTTCTGTCACGCTTGGAGTCACCCCGTTGAAACAAACCTTTGGAAAGGTTGTGCAGTCCAACGGCGGGGTGAAGGTGTCGGCGACTCCATTTTGCTCCAGGTATTCGACCGCGGCCTGACACGCATCGCTTACATCGAGGTTCGTGTCGAGCAACGTCACTGCACCCGCCGTTGCGGCTGCGTCCGTGGCGCGCTGTCCGGTAGCCCGATGGTCACGGACGATGGCAAGGTCGATTGCCAGGGCTGCCACCCCAAGCAAAATCATCATGGCGATGGCGGTGATGACGAGAACGGCGCCGCGCTCACGGGTTGCGAACGAACTCCGAGGCCCGTCGGGTCGCTTCAGCGTCATGGCAACGCCCTTTCGAAGATGTTGACGCCGTTCGCGCTCAGCGTGACGTCTTGGGACCAGAATCCGGTCTGGATCGTCGTCGGCCGCGTGACGAGGACTTGCACTCGCCGCTCGGTGATCGGTCTTCCATCGACGAAGCAAGGCTTGTACGTCTCAATGTTGCCGAGTTTGTTGACGGTTAGGGAATGGGTCCTGTCATGCGTCGTCGCCCCATCGGGGTAGACGTAGGCGACGCAGACGGCATGTCCGTCAGCGGTGACATCCAGATCGCCTGTGGCAGCGGCTTCAGCGACGAGGGCGACATTGGCCAGCCACAGCGGGAGGTCACCTTCCACCGACTGGGTTGCCCCGAAACGAGCGGCTTCACGGCTCGCGTTGTGGATTGCACTGGACTGCCCATAGGCGAGGGCGGCGGAGACGACGCCGAGTAGAAGTGTGGCGAATATGGGGAAGATCAACGCCATCTCGACCAGAATCGCACCCCGCTCGCGAAGCGAGCCGGGGCCGCTGCGAACCGCCCTCACGGGGCGAGTATGTGTTCCTGGCATGTGCGTTCCTGTTCAATCGGCCATAGACGGGCTACCGAGCCGTCTCTATTCTTTCGACGATGTTGGCCAATTCCTGAATAGGTCTTGCTGCCCAGCACCCGCATGAACGGTGGGGACACCTGCTGGTTCAGGTAGGCGCCGAGATGTCAGGGTGAGGGCTGCGCCTCGTCCTCGGCCGCGGGCTCGGTGGCGCTCTCGTCTGGATCGACGGAATCCGTCTCGGTTGACTCGGCTTCGCCGCCATCTTCAGGAACCTTTCCCTCGGTCTCGTCAACTTCGACCTCGGTTTCCTCGACGATGACCTCTCGCACGGCGATGGACCGAACCCATCCCTTGACCTGACCGGTGGCAGCGTCGGCGACCTCGATCCACTCGTCGCCGTTCTCGAGAAGTGCCCATCCACCTGTGTCGATCAGCTGGTCACCGATACGCAACCGGCCGACCTCGGTCTCGTCTGCAGGAACATCGTGAATCGTGAGCCACTCGAAAGGGGTGTCGGCCGCTACGAGATCGATGCCCTCGCGGGAAGTGTTGGCGAGCTGAACTGTCCCACTCGCTGGTGCGAAAGCGCTTTCCAACACCCAGCCGAGTGCTTCCGCGTCCGGTGCGACCGCCGAGACCTCTACCCACATTCCTTCAGTCCGAAGACGAGCTCTCGTGGCTCGAACAGTCTGACCGGCTGCAAGCGCCGGCCCTTCCTCGGCCTCGGCCCGCGGCTCCGTCCGAACGAGCAGCGAAGCTGTGACAACGAACCGGCGACCCAGATCTCGGCTGGCAACGAAGGCCAGGGCTTCCGGAGCGTCGTCCGCGGCTGTCGTTGTACTCACCGCGGCAGTTGTTGGCGCGGTCGAGGGTGGAACGGAGCTGCTTGATACGGATTGTGCGGGGGTGTCTCCCATGGAGCTCGACGCATTCGTGATCGCCTCATCTCCACCGGAGCACGCTGTTGCGGCCAAAGCAATCGCCACGACGGCCGAAGCGAGTCGTTGGGCTGGGTTCACAGCGAGCATTTTGCAGCTACCTCGTGGTCCGGTTCGTCGTGATTCGACGATCCATTTCCCCTTCGGTTGATCCCGCTGCATCCTTAGCGAATGTTGGTCAGAGCGCAGCGCAGACCATGACGATCGGCGCCTGTCGCGTGTCTTCATGACGCCTCTACTGGCGTTCGGTAGCGGAGCGCCAGTCGGCCTTCACGAGATCGTCGGTGTAGCAGTAGGCCCACTGGGCACCGGGTTCGATGCTGGCGATGAGGGCGTGGCCGGTCGTCTCGTAGTGGGCGGTGGCGTGTCGTCCAGCCGAGTCGTCGCAGCAGCCGACGTCGCCGCAGGTGAGGCATACCCGGAGCTCGACCCACGCGTGGCCGGCCCTCTCGCATTCCTCACAGACCGACGATTTGGGAATGATGTCTGGCGTGGTCTCCAAGTGAATGCATGACCCCTCGATCTCGGCCAGCTGCTCGTCCATGGCCATAATCACGCGACGTTCGACCTTCGTCGCCGCAGTAACCTGAATCGCGATCTGGCCCACCACAACGATGGCGACGATGGCGACCACGAGTAACGCCGGTTCCGTGCCCACGACCACGGGAACGAGAAGCAAAATCCCCGCCGCCACAAGGCGGGGCAGGACTCGTAGACGAAGGCCGACGGCAAAGTGTGGGCTCGCAGTGACCGCATCGAGCGCCGCCGTCGCCACCAAGACGACCGCCACGGATCCAACGAGCAGCCAGAGGTACTTGTCGCTGATCGCCGCATCGAACGAGGAGACGCCGATGATCTTCTTGCTGGCGACTCCCAGGGCAGTTATGGCCATCGCCAGCGGCAGGTGGGAGTAGATCCACGGCACGAGCAGATTACCCCGTTCGGACGGACGGATCGACGAGTCGGCCACGTCGTCGAAGTACGTCCACCACAGCGCGATCCCTATCGCGAAGACCACGCCGCCGAAGACCTGAGATTCGAGCGAGATGCCGATGTCGGCTACCTCGCTCAAGGTCTTCACGAATGTCTCTCCCAACACGATGATCGTGAAGAGGGCGTACCGCTCGCGAAAGTGCTCTTCGTGGGCGGGGGGTGGTACGAACCGTTTGATGCCGAAGGCCGGCGCGGCGAATTCCAGCACCAGGGCGAGCGCCCACACCCAGTAGCGGGCCGGTGTCGGAACGAGGAGCGACAACAACCAGATCACTGATCCGGTGCTGAACACGACCAGCAGAAACTGCGCGAAGCCGCGGGTTCGAGCGTGGCTGCGGACCCGTGCATACATGATCAGCAGCGGGATTCGAGCGCCGACGTACGCCAGTGCGATCCAGCGGGGCCGATCGTCGATGGGGCTGACTGCGACGAGTGCCAGGTTGCCGACAGCGAACATCTGGGCGAACACGAGAAGGCGGTGGACGACGTCGTCGACGGCGAAACGGTTCATGAATGCCGTCGTGCCGGTCCAGGTCCACCACAACACGGCGAATATCGCGGCGAATCGGAAGACACCTGACCACGAGACATCGCCTGCCAGCTGATCGCCGAGCTGGATCAGCGCGGCGACATAGATGAGGTCGAAGTAGAGCTCGAGCCAGACGACGTGACCATCGTCGTCAACCGAGTGCCTGATGACCGGCGGTTGCCACTTCGTGAGAGCCATGCTTCGTTTTACACCGGACCTGCCTGGACGAAGGTGCCTGAGGAGGCAATGGGAATGCACGGATCGCCATTGCCGTTGAGACAGACATGGCAAATCTTCCTGAACCCGCACCGACCAACAAGCTGCTGAAGAGTACAAATATGTCCGTCGGTACGAAGTTGATCGGATTTGGCGCTGTCCTGTTTGTCGTCACTCGAATCATCGTTTGGCTGCCGCTCGGTTTCGTCGGCACGTGGATCAACGGGCTTCTGTGGCCGGTCCTGGTCCTCTCGATCCTGGCCGGAGCCGGACTCCTCTACGTCAAGTCGAGGCGATCCTCACGATCGACCACGGCCGGTTAGGCCACGCCTCTCCCCGACATGTCGCTGCGGGGGTGTGACAGGATCCTCGGATGGAAGTAGCGGACTACATCGGGTATGCCGACACGGAAGGCGACAAGTTCGCTTCCGCAGCCGAACAAGGTGATCTGGACGTCGACGTCCCGGCGTGTGAGGGCTGGGACATGCGCGCCCTCGTGCGGCACCTTGGCCTGATCCACCTATGGGCGGCAGCCCACCTCGCATTTCCGGGCGATGACAGGCTCGACGCTAAAGACATCCCCGCCATGGCGCACTATTGGCCCGAGCTCGGGTCGTCGTGGCCTGAGGACGAAGATCTCGTCTCTTGGTACCGCCAGACCAAGGAGAACTTGGTGGATGTGCTGAAGTCGACGCCGGCCGATCACGAGTGCTTTACCTTCCTACCCGCACCGACGCCGTTGACGATGTGGTCGCGCCGCCAGGCCAGCGAGATTGCGGTCCACCGTTTCGATGCCGAACAAGCCCGAGGGATCTCTTCCGGGTTCGAGCCCGAGTTCGCGACGGACATGCTCGACGAGCTGCTGTCGGGGTTTGCCCCCAGACCGAAGTTCGAGGACGGCCAAGTGGAGTCTGACCAGGTTCTGCACGTGCACGCAGATGACGTCGACGAACACTGGTATCTAACGATCGGCCCGGACGGCATCAAGTCGACTCGCGATGGCGGAGAGGCCGATCTCACCATCACGGCCACCGCCTCGCAGCTCTATCTGCTGATGTGGAATCGGACCGATGACTCGACCGCGACGCTCACCGGCGACGCCGGAGTCATGGATCTCTGGCGGGAGACTTCCCGAGTTCGCTGGTCAGGCGGCGAGTAGGCGGGGTACATGAGCGACCCTATCCATCGACTGTGACAGCGAGCTCTGGCCCGAGCCCGAACGCGGCGTAGTGGTCCGGTACCCTCGGATGACGATGGGTGTGCCATGAACGAAGACTCCGAGATCGAGACGGACGGGTACCTCCTCGCCACGTCACTGCGACGCCGCACGGTCGCGCTTGGCCTCACCGCACTCACGGCTCTACTCATCGTGTGGAACCTGTCGCCGACGCCCATCCGGGATCCCTTTCAGGACGCGGTGGGGCCGATCATGCGCGTCTCGCGGATGCAACAGTCGTGGGCCTACTTCGCTCCCGAGGTCGGGCTCGTCTCGACCGAGGCATGGGTCGAGATCGAGCGGAGTGATGGAACCGTCGATCGATGGAACTTCACTCCTGATGCCCCCATTCTCCAGACGTTACGCACCTATCGCTGGCAGAAATACGAAGAGGGACTCTTCTTCGACGAGCGTCTCTGGATGCCGGCGCTCGAATACGTGCGAGACAGCGGTCCCGACCCGGCGTCAATGGTCGAGCTCCGGCTCATCGGCGCCGAGACTGCCCCGAGCGTGGGGGACCACGGACCGTACGATCCGGCGTGGACGACGACAACTCTCGCGACACTGCAGGTGTCTGGCGCATGAATCGTCGACTCGCCGCCGTCGAGCACTACTGGCTCGAACGAATCGACGCCGATCCTCTGGTGCTGGTGCGCTGCTTCTATGGCCTCGTCGTGTTCGCCTGGGGAGTCACCGTGCTTCCCGATCTCGGTCGCATCTACGGGAACAATGGACTCGCCGGTGGAATCGAGTTCGGCGATTTCCGGATCGTGTCGCTGTTCCGTTGGGTCAGCGTCGACACGTTCGGGCTGGCGGCCATGGTGCTCATGCTCGCCGCCTCGGCATTCGTCGCGCTGAACCGCAACGTTCGGTTCACGGTGCCGCTCACCGCGTTCCTCTTCACCTCATTCGCCGACGCGAGTGTGCCGTGGTTGATCGGTGCCGAGCTCGTCATGATCCTGTTCGGACTCTGGCTCGCCGTCTTTGCCGTGCTCACGCCAACTGCGTCACAAGGACACCGGCGAGATACGACCGGGTCGCGGGGCCAGATGCCTGCGTGGGGTCTGCGCCTCCTCCAGATCCAGATCGTCCTCGCCTACGTCACGACCGCCTATGACAAGTTGCTCGGCAATGACTGGACCGACGGATCAGCGGTATACCACGCGCTCGCATCCGACACGCTCCGGCGATTCGATCCTCCGGCGTTCCTGTTCGACAACGCGTGGCTCATCCGCTCGATGACCTGGTCGACTCTCGCCGTCGAAGCTGCGCTCGGGTTCCTTCTGCTCTGGCCCCGAACCCGTCGCTGGGCCGTGCTGCTGGCGATTGCGCTGCACCTGGGATTCCAGGTGTTCCTCACGCTCGGGTTCTTCGCACCGGCGATGACGATCGGCATTCTGTCTTTCGTGTCTGCCGCCGACGCCCGGCGAGTTCTCGACTGGCGTCCCCGCTTCATCACGGCGAGGACGGCCCCTGCCCAGTAGGTGCGTGGGCACGAACGAGGACTCGGTGGGAGACAATGGGTTCGTGGCCAGCCGCTGTTTTCGCTCCGTAGTATGCGCCGTGTTTGCGCTGCTGGTTGTGTCGTGTGGGGATGACACTCAGGTTCCACCGCAAGCCGAGGTGGCGTTGCCCGCGGTGACGACCACGGTGTTGCACGACAACCTTGTTGGGCCGACGCAGTTTCTGATCGACGGTGACACATTCATCGTGGCACTCATCAATGGCGACGAGAACGGAAAGGCCGGTCAGGTAGTGCGGGTTGACCGGGCTACTGACGAGCGAACGGTGTTGGTCGAAAACCTGGACAAGCCAACGGGGGTTGCGCTGCTCGACGGTGAGCTGTGGATCATGGAGCGCGACCGTTTGACCCGCGGCACCGTCGATGAAGTAGGCAACTCCACGCGTTCGGTCGTGATCGACCAGCTTCCGAACAACGGCCGCTCGCAGGGCACGTTGACGGTGACGCCGCAAGGCACGTTGTTGTTCAATACCTCTGGCCGCAAGAGGGGAGCGGTGGTCGCCGAGGGTTCTGGTCGGATCTTCGAGGTTGACCCGGCCACGAACGAGATCAGCGAGGTGGCGTCGGGTTTCAAGCACGCCTACGCGCGTGCGTTCATCGGTGACACGTTGTGGAGTGTGGAGATGAGCGATGGCACGTTCGACGGCACGCCGGCCACCGACGAACTTGTGGCCGTGCAACCCGGAGCGGATCACGGTTGGCCCCATTGTGTTGGCAACCGACGTGTCGTGGTCGAGTTTGGAGGCAGCAGCTCGAAGTGTTTGACCACACCGGGGTCACAAGCGGTATTTGGGCCTTCGGCTACGCCCACGTCGATTGTTGAGTCGCCGTTTGCCGAGGGGCAGATGTTGGCTGCGTTGTGGCGCGAAAACCGGATCGTCGCGGTTGCTGTCGACCCTGTGGGCGAACTGCAGTCTCCGGTCGAGCTGATCGGCGGGCTGAGCAGCCCCCAGCATCTGGTTGTGCCACCGCTCGGCGCCGACGCGGACGGACCGGTCGTCTACCTCACCGAATTTGGCACAGGCTCGATTCTCGCAGTGCGGTCGAGTTAGGTTTGCGTTTCCGGTTGAGGCGCTCCCGAGGGGACCTTCGCCTCTTCCCCTGCCACCCACCAGGACCCAAGAATGGTGCGTAAAGGAGCTTGTCGAAGGGAGTCGCGTGATGACGGCCCGAGTTCCTCCACCACCAACACCTGCCGCCGATCCGCAGCCGAGCGCGGTGCAGGTGTACCGGCGGGAACGCTCGCCGGTAGAGCGCGTTCTGGTCGCAATCGCAGCGACGATCGGGGCGGTCGTCATTGTCGGCGGATCGGTTCTCTTTCTGTTCGGGCAGGATCTGTTCGGCTCCGATGAGGGGACGATCGACTCGTACAACGAAGAGGTACTCAATAGCTGTGACGTCCCGGAAGGTTCGACGCTCGTGCGTACGTTCGTCCTCGATCTCGAGAGTACGTCTGGTCAGCGGTTTCGTAGCTTGTCGTTTGTCTATGCGTCGCCCTCGCCTGCACCCTCGGTGACCCAGTTCTATGGTTTGCCGGCCGAAGGCCTTGAGCGGCGGGTGTCGGCGGACCGTGCATGCATGTTCGACCAAAGGCCGAGTGCCGTCGTCGTGCACTCGTCGACCGCCGACGATGTGCTCGACGTGCTCTCAGCCACGCTCACCGACGGTTCGGCTGAGGCGAGGGAGAACGTCGTGGACGTGGCCGACGTTCCCGCCAACACCCAATCGTTCTTTCGGCTACGTCTGGCCCAACTCGAAGAGGAAGGTGTGTTCTCATGACAATCACAAACTTTTTTCATCCCAATCCCAGACGACGCAGCGCGATCCTCGTGTTCGGTCTGATGGTCCTACTGCTCGCATGCGGGGGCGGTGACAGTTTTGCAATTCCAGCGACCGCCGAAAAGGATGCACCCACCGCGGAGGACGCCGCCATGGCTGCGGACCTTGTCGCCGATCCAAACTCGATCTTTGCCGGCGACGAGGCTGCCGCCGATTGCTTCTCTGCCAGAGTGTTCAATTCGTTTGGGGAGCAGCGGTTGCGCGAGCTGGGTCTCGCGCGGGAGGGGATTCCGCTCCTTCTGACGACTTCGTCGGAGGATTTCCGGATCGGCTGGACCGCCGAAGAAATCGACGTCGCCCTCGCTGACCTCGCCGGTTGTGTCGACCCAGCCAAGGCTACGCGTGACCGTGTTACCCGCGACGCTGACGAGATGGGATTGACACCGTCCGAAAAGGACTGCTTGATCGACACCCTGCCCGCAGACCACGTGTTTGAAAACTTGCGCGGAGAACTCTACGGAAACATCGGAGAGAACAAGGCGGGCTCCGTACTCAGGGACGTGGCCGAGGATTGGCTCGGTGCCTTGGAGGCGTGTGGGCTGATCCAGGAGGATGAGTAGGGAATGCGGGCGCTAACTCGGTGTTTCAGATGCCGGGCGCGGTCATCGAGCGGTCACGGTCGGCTGTGACTCAGGATCCAAGTTACTGAGCGGCGACCTCTTTGATGGGGGCTGAAGCGGGGGAACCTCGGGCCGCCTCAGTCGCTTGCCGCACGTTCCAGTCCTCGAGGATCATCGGGAGCACGAAATCTGCGAGTCGATAGGCGCCGTTCCACGTGAAGTGGGCGCCGTCGCGCCATCTGACCTGTTCCCCATCCACGTACGCGCTGTA
>SHLQ01000272.1 GCA_004282895.1 Acidimicrobiales bacterium | reverse complement strand
CTTCCTGCCTACGCGGGCGTTCCCGGTCTCGGATCTCCGGAGCGCGAGCTCTCCCACTAGACCCGCCCTACAGCGAGCGGCCGATGATCTCTCGCATGATTTCGTTCGTGCCGCCGTAGATCCGGCTCACCCGAGCGTCGACATACATCTTGGAAATGTCGTACTCACCCATGAAGCCGTAACCGCCATGCAGCTGCAGGCATTGGTCGACGACCCGACCCTGCAGTTCGCTGCACCAGTACTTGGCCATCGATGCCTTCTCGGTGGAGAGCGTCCCGGCGTTCAGCTCGAGAATGCACTGATCAACAAAGGTGCGCCCGATCGTGATTTCGGTGTGCATCTCGGCCAGCCGAAAGCGGGTGTTCTGAAAGCTGGCGATCTCCTTGCCAAACGCGGTGCGCGCTTTGCAATACTCGTTCGTCACGTCGAAGGCAGCCTCGGCGGCGGCGATTGACTGCAGCCCGATGGCGAGCCGTTCCTGTGGCAGCTCACTCATCAGATGAGCGAATCCCATACCTTCCTCACCAAGCAGGTTCTTACCCGGAACGACGACGTCGTTGAAGAAAAGTTCGGCGGTGTCCTGACCCTTCAGGCCGATCTTGTCGAGGTTGCGGCCGCGTTCGAAGCCATCCATTCCTTCTTCGACGACGACCAGGCTTGTACCCCGAGCGCCAAGTGACGGGTCGGTCTTGGCCACGACGATCACCTTGTCGCCGTTGATTCCACTCGAGATGAACGTCTTGGACCCGTTCACAAGGAAGCCGCCATCATCCTGGCGAATGGCGGTGGTGGCGACTGCCTGCAGGTCGCTTCCCGTGCCGGGTTCGGTCATGGCGATCGCGGCGAGCGAGTCCCCGGAGGCGAAACCCGGAAGCCAGCGGGCGCTCTGCTCCTCCGTGCTGAGATGCACGAAATACGGCACGACGATGTCGGTGTGCAAGCTGAACTGCAGACTCGACACGTTGGCCTGGGCCAGCTCTTCGCTGATTATCGCGTTGAATCGAAAGTCGGTTACACCCTGACCGCCGAATTCCTCTGGCACGGAGAACCCGACGAAGCCGTTCTCACCCGCGGTCTTCCACACGCTGCGGGGAGCGATGCCCTGTTCGGTCCATTCGTCTTCGAACGGGATGACCTCCCGGACAAGAAACTCGCGGAAGGCCTCGCGAAACATGTGGTGTTCGGCCTCGTGCATGTGGTCTTGCATCATGAGGACATTCTCGCGCCTGTTGGGCCCAACACAACGAACGGGGGCTGGTCTGATGGCACAGCGGAACGCTGTGCGAGGCAACGACGCGGGTTGATCGGCGCCGGGTCGACTTTGTGGGACGATTGGGAACCAGATCGGAGAAGCCGACGTACCACTACCATGACAAACTTTTTCAAACCATTTACTGCACTAGTTCTCGTTCTGGCGTTGGCCACGGTCGCCTGTGGCGGCACAGACGAGACGAACACCGGAGCTGGCGATGATTTGCCGACAACGGATCAGCCCGATACGGACCTTCCCGCCGGTGATGACACCGGGGATGGCACGGACGACTCCGACACGTCGGCGGTGATTCCACCGAGTGACGCCGTCGTCATCGGCTCCGCCAACATCGGCGGCGAGATCGTCGATCCACGGCCGCACGAGATTCTTTCGTTCGTCATCGCCGAGAGCTACCCCGAACAGGTGCAGATCACCTTCGTGGCCGGCGATGTCAACTGCCTCGCAGCAACGGCGACTGCCTCGGCAACCGGACAAAGCGTCATCGTGTCGCTTGAGACCGGCATCACGACCGACGCCCTCGCGAAGTCATGCCTTGCGGGCGAGTTTGAGCACACGTTGAGCATTGCTCTCGAGGAAGGTCTCGACGGCCGCGACGTCGTGCTGGCTGACGTACCCCGGGAGGAGGGCGTCGAAGCCACGGCACCCCCGGCACCGCCGTTCGAGGAGACGCTGGTTGGCATGAATGAAGCCGCCGCCCAAGAGGGAGCCGAGTCGTTCGGCTACACCTGGCGGGTCATGCAACGCGATGGTGAGGACTTCGTCGGCACCACCGACTACAGCGAATCCCGCATCAACGTCGCAATCACCGATGGCGTGATCACCCGAGCCTGGATCGGCTAGAGGAACTTGCGGAGGAGCTTCGTCTTACCGTCCGTGTAGGGCGGATAGACGAGCTTCGATTCGCCTCGGAACGGCTTGCGGACAATGCCCTTCAGGTTCGAGAACGCATCGAAGCCGGACTTGCCGTGGTAGCGGCCCATACCCGATGCCCCGACACCGCCGAACGGCAGCTCGCTCGGGGAGAAGTGCAACAGCACGTGGTTGACACAACCTCCACCTGAGCTCGTACGGCTGAGCACCCGGTCGACTACATCGTCATCGTTCGCGAACACGTAGAGCGCGAGTGGTTTGGGTCGGTCGTTCACGAAACGAATCGCGGCGTCGATGTTGTCCACGGTGATGATCGGCAGGATCGGTCCGAAGATCTCTTCCGACATCACCGTGCTGTCGAGTGCAGGGTCGACGACGATTGTGGGGGAGAGGAAGCGGGTCTCCCCGTCGTGGTCTCCGCCGAACGCAACCGTCTGGCCGTCGAGCATGCCGACGAGCCGCTGATGATGGCGATCGCTGACCACGCGGCCGTAGTCGTCGCTGGCGGAGATCTCCGTGCCGTAGAACGACGTCCACGCCTCGCTCAGCTTGTCGATCAGGGCGTCGCGGTTCTTCTCCGTGACCAGGACGTAGTCGGGGGCGATGCAGGTTTGGCCGGCGTTGAAGCTCTTGCCCCAGGCGATTCGCTGGGCGGTCACGTCGAGATCGGCGTCGTCGCCCACGATGACCGGTGACTTGCCACCGAGCTCGAGCGTCACTGGCGTGAGGTTTTTCGCTGCTGCTTCCATCACGATTTGTCCGACCTTCGTGGAACCCGTGAAGAAGATGTGATCCCACTTCTCGGCCAGCAGCGCGGTCGAAACCTCAGGCCCGCCCTCGAACACGGCGAAGGCGTCGGAGTCGAGGTAGTCCGGCAAATTCTGGGCGATGACACCGGCGGTGGCCGGGGAGATCTCGGACGGCTTGAGCACGATGGCGTTGCCAGCTGCGAACGCCGCCGCCATGGGTTCGAGCACGAGGTTTACCGGGTAATTCCACGGGGCGATGATCAGCGCCACGCCGAGGGGCTCGGGCATGATTCGCGCGGATGCCGGCTGGAGGGCGACGTTGAGCTTGGCCTTCCGCGGCGCCGCCCATTTGCGAAACTTCTTCTTGATGTATTCGGCCTCGTTGATGGAGGAGCCGATATCGGCGATCCAGCCTTCGAGGCCAGGACGTCCGAGGTCGGTTTCCATCGCTTCCAGCAGTTCGTCGGTGAAGTCCGTGGTGAAGCGGATGATGCCGTCGAGCTGCGCCTCTCGCCAGTCGAGCGAGCGGGTACGACCACTCTCGACCGTCGATCGCAATCGCTCGATGGTCTGGACCATCTGATCGGTCTCAACGACGTCGGTTGGGGCAGGCACGGTGGCGGTCATACCCCGATCGTACCGTCAACCGGAAGCCC
>SHLQ01000095.1 GCA_004282895.1 Acidimicrobiales bacterium | reverse complement strand
GGCTGGCACGTACGCCTCGAGCTCGTTCGGGCGGTGGGCGTGTTCCCCGGTCTCGATGCCGATGTGGATGAGATCGCCGGAGACAAGGCCAAGGACATGACCGGACCAAGCGTCGCCATGACCATGGGCACGGCTTACGTGCGGACCATCCCGCGCTTCTACAAAGTGAACAAGGGACTCGAGCGACAGTTCCTCGATACGCCGAACGCCATCTGGGGCACGGCCATGACGAACCTACGCACGCTTTTCGTGTCCACACTGACCGTCTGGGAGTCGCTCGACGCGGCATCGGACTACATGAAGTCGGGAGCTCACGCCGCGGCGATGCGCGCTCACTACGACCCAGCGAAAGATCCAACCGGCCACGACTTCGTCACCGGCGGCGGCTTCTTTGGATTCCGCCCGCTCTCGATGCATGGATCGGTCACGGGCAGAAATGCCATTACCGACACGTTGCTGTCGAGCGAACTCCGCGGTTGATTGCCGCTCCAGGCTCATACACCTTGGCCAACCGCTATGGTTCAACCATGAACGATTGGAACCAGCAAGTCATTGACGAATTTCGGGCGAACGGCGGGAAGGTCGAGCAGTTTGGCGACGCACCGATCGTTATCCTGAGCACCATTGGGGCGAAGTCGGGTCAGCTGCGTGAAACGCCGCTCGTCGCCGGTATCGACGACGACGGCATGCACGTGTTCGCATCGAAGGCTGGTGCCCCGACGAACCCGGACTGGTACTACAACCTGAAGGCCAACCCCGAGATCAAGGTCGAGTTCCGCGACGAAGCGTTCCAAGCTCGCCTCGAGGAGTACGACGCCGAAACCGCCGCCGCCAAGATCGCGGCGATGGCTGCGGTCATGCCTCAGTTTGGCGAGTACGTCGAGAGCGCGAAGCCGCGGGTGATCCCCGCGTTCGCCATCAACCGCATCTGAGTCTCGGATTGCCCGCAGCGGGGAATGCTCCTCCGTCGCCGTTTAGCGTGGTGGGATGAGCAGCGATCGCACCATCACCCGACTCGAGCCGAGATTCCTCGAGACAATCAACCCCGTGGCATCACTTGGCTTCATCGGCCTGGCAACCGATCGAGCGAGCCTGCCCGACTTCGTCGACTTCCTTGCGCCGTTCGCCGGAGTGGGAGTTCATGCAACGCGTATTCCCTTCGACGATGTCGCGAATCCCGAGACACTCGCGGCGATGTCGGTGGAGTTGGCCACCGGAGCCAGCCAGCTCGTACCCGGTCAACCGCTCGATTCGATCAGTTACTCCTGCACGTCCGGAACCGTGGCCATTGGGGAGGACGTCGTGGAATTCGAGATCCATCGAGTACGTCCCGACGTTCCGGTGGTCACGCCGATCGGTGGTGCGTTCGAGGCTCTACGACAACTCGGCTGCGAACGCATTTCGCTGCTTGTGCCGTATCTGATCGAAACCACGGAGATGATGGCGGATCACTTCAAGGGTGCAGGGTTTACGCTCGATCGCATCGCCACGTTCGACTTGGGCGGCGACCCGGACATGAACCGAATGGACCCCAAGCGGATCATCGAAGCGGGGATCGAGGTGTGCGCGCCGGATAGCGATGCGCTGTTCGTGTCCTGCACCGGCTGGCGCACCAGCGGCGTGGTCGACTCACTCGAGGAAGCCCTCGGCCGACCCGTCGTCACCAGCAACCAGGCGTTGGCATGGCACGCATTGCGGTCCGCCGGTATTACGGACACCTGCGACGGCCGCGGTCGGTTGTTTCGCGAGCGCTAGTTGGGTCTATGAACGGAGCGACGCCGTTTCGAGCAGATCACCGGACACGCGGGTTCGGACCCACAGTGCCGCGGCGATGAAGGTCCCGATCAACGCAAGGACATAACCCCGCGGCACCGAGACGAATCCATCGACGATGCCGTCGGTGCCGAGATCGACTTCAAACACCCGCTCGATGCTCCAAAGCGTGGCAAGACCTGCCAGCACCACGGATGCGGCGATCAGAAAAGGGGAATACGCCGAGGTGCGCCGCAGCAGGAACAGGGCCGGAAACAAGACGAGAATCACGACGACCTGGCCAATCTCGATACCGACGTTTCGGCCGAGCAACGAGACCAACTGGCTTGAACGCGACACGTCGAGATCGGAGACCAGTGATGCAAATCCCATGCCATGGAACAACCCGAACGCAAACGACAGGCTCCACTCCTTGTTGGGGAAGATCGGCCGGAGATTGTGTAGCGCTGCGGCCGCGATCGACGCCGCGATGATCGTTTCGACCACCTTCGATGGAGGTGTCGGCAGCCACCCCATACCAGCCAGCGTGAAGGTGATCGAATGCGCGATGGTGAAGAAGGTTGCGATCTTCAGCACTCGCCACAGCGCGCCGAGGAAGCCATCGATCGGCTTCCATCCGGCGCGAAACACCAGAACCGACGGCAGCAATAACGCCAGGACGAACAAAATATGATCGGGTCCGGTCTTGATGTGGTCGACGCCGAGCGTGATGCTTGACCGAAAGTTGTCCCACTGACCGCTTGTACCAAGATCGACCACCTGATCGCGATCACCCGAGGTGTAGGTGACGAGGATCTCCTTGTTCCGGGCATACTCACCCGCCTCGAAGCCACCCGTGATGAGCAGGAGGCCATCGCGATCGCCGATTTCGTCGAAGAACGGGTCGAACGCGACATCGAGCTCGTCGGTGATCACTGCATCGACATCCGCCTCGTACTGCACAACCGCGAACGCCAGCTTGCCTGGCGCCTCACGGAAGAGGTCGACCCGGCCGAACGTCAACGTCCAGTCGACACCAGCGACCCCGACCCGCAAATGGTCGTTCGCATACGCCCGAAGTCGGTCGGCGTTGGCTCGCAGTGTGGCCTCGATTTCCGGGTCTTCACCGCTGAGGTCGAGACCAAGAACCTCGGCGATGTCACCAATCGCGAATTCGACTCGTCCGTCGATGCTGTCCTCGCCGACGAACACGTACACATAGGGCTGCTCGGTCTCGTGTGCGCCGGCGGGGGCTGCGAAACCAATGACGACGGCGAGTGCCAGAGCGATGAACGCAAGCGTCTTTCGTCCGATGCTCATGCGTTGCGTCGCCGAGACAGAGCGAAACCACCCGCTCCGAGGGCAAGCACCACGATTGCGACCGGGGCGACCCAGGTCGATCCACCGCCATCGTCACCGTCGGTGCCTGCTGGTGGCGCTGCTGCTGATTCTTCGATGTCGTCCGTCGTTGAGTCGGTCGCAGCGTCGGTGGACTCCGCAACGGATTCTTCTTCGACGGCGACGTCTGCTTCGTCGTTCTCGCTACCTTCTGTGGTGTCGGCCATCACGGCGTCTTCGTCGACACCCTCGGCCAATGCGCCTTCGCCGGACTCCATCGCTTCGCCGATCAGATCAAGGTCTACTTCGGCGTCACCCTCGACCAATTCACCCGTCGGTTCACCACCGGGCGGGGTCGTGTACCACGCCCGGAGCGGCTTCTCGATCTCCTGGAAGCTCGACGGACGATCACCCGTACGTTCGGCGTCCGTGAAGAACAGCTCGGTCTCACCAATGGCAACACTGAATCGAGCCGCGGCGTTGCCGGTGACGATCCCCTCGTAGCGCCCGCCCATGCCTGGTTCCCGAAGTTCGGCGAGGTTCACATACGACGTTTTGGTGAACGGCTCGTCGAACACGACTCGTTCCTCCGCGACAATGTCGATAGTCGTGCCATCGGGTCGAGAAATCGTCAGCACGGGCAGCTCGTCATCGGCCAACTGCAGCTCCGGCTCGAGGTTGGGTATGAGCAAACCCACGAACAATTCGTCTCCGTCACGAAGATCGAACTCAAAGCCACGGGTGTCGCCATCGCCAAGTACCTGTCCGTACAACGCCCACGAGATGGTCGCATCCGGCATGAACGGCCCGGTGTCCGGTGTCGTTTGATCGTCCGACAGAAAGATCGGATCGTGAGCCGCCGCTGGAGCGGCGAAGGACACGAGGGTGATGGCGATTAGCGCGATGGCAGCACTGACTCGACGAAGAACTGAACTGGACATGGCTATCCCCCGGGTTGTCACCTGACAACAAAGATTACGCCGGCAACGTCGTCGACAGATGCACCGGCGGCGACCTAGAAGGTCGCGAAGGCCCGGACCGTGAACGTGCCCGCTCCCTCGATCTTGGGAGGGACGGCGGTGAACGTAAATCCTTCGTCGGTGACCGTCGCGAGGTTCGTGAGGTGCTCGATGATCGGAATCTGGTCCCCGAGCAGCGTGGTGTGAACCGGTCGCTCGCCGGTGCCCTCGGTGGCGTCGATGTTGAGCGAGTCGATCCCGACGCAGGCCACGCCAGCAGCAACGAGTTTCTCGGCTGCCGTGGCGGAGAGGGCGGGGTGGCTCTCGAAGTAGTTGGGCGTGCCCCAGTGCGTGGAGTGATCGGTCCAGATGAGCACGGCGCGACCCGTGAGTGAAGAAGCGTCGACATCTGTGAGATCGATGATCCGCTGACCCCGACAATCAATCCGCACCGCATCGACACCGGCAACCCGAGCCAGATCCAACGCCGTTAGGTCGTGGCCATCGGCGAATCGGTGAAACGGCACATCGAGATATGTTCCCGTATTCGTGCAGATGGTCACCACCCCGATCTGGAACGTAATCCCAGGGCCGTAGATTTCCTCAGCGGCCTCCCGCGACAGGTGGTCGGCAACGATCGGCACGGGCAGACCAGGATACGTAACCATCCCATCGACAATCACGTGACTCAGGTCGATATGCACATTCACCTCAGTTGGCGGACTCCGTCACCAAGGCGTGCGCTTCGCGGATGACTTCCGCCTCGAGCTCAGGATCATTGCGATTCGTTGCATCGAGACCACGCTCGCGCAGCGCGCTCACCTGTTTGGTACACACACCATGATCCATACATGCAGCGTCGGCTGCAGCCAACGCCACCAGGACAGCCTGTTGGCGATCGCCTTGAGCGGCCACGGCCTCGGCAGTTTCCAGGAGGCGCAGTGCAAGCGTGTCCGCTCCGACCTCTGCCAGCACCTTCTCGGCTCGGTGATGTTCGAAGAAGCGGTTGCCGCTCAACGCCACCAGACCGACAGCCAGGATGATGAGGCCCAGCCAATCAGGCGCTCGGGCGAGCACGGCGATCAACGAACCGATCACCCAGGAGATCTCCAGTCGGGTCTCCAAGCCAGCGAACGCCCGACCGCGCCGAGCATGCGGCGCCTCCGTCTGCACCACGCCATCGAACCCGCGACGGGCAACACTGCCTGCCAACCCGACGGCCGCGGCCAACGCCAGCGCGGTCACCGCGTGAAACCGGAGTGCGGTGAGGCTGGCGAAGACCGCCAGCAGCATCAACGAGCCGGTGATCATCTCCTGCTGATCGAATCTTCGTCGAATCCGGGGAGCCACAAACGTGCCGGTGAAACCCCCGAGCGCGATGGATCCGACCACTAGAGCGATAACCCATGTCGGCAACCCGGAGGTCTTCAGTTCGAAGCCCACGTGGAAGAGGATGAAGCCGGTCGCCATCCGTACGCCCGCCATACCGATCGACGCCGTTGTCACGCCAGGGCCGTGCATCTCGGTGTCCTCGACGATGGGCGAGGCGCTGAGGTCGTCGGTGTGTGGTGGAGGCAAACGCAAGGCTGCAATGGCTCCGAAGGCATAGAACAGCGCGCCTGTCCGCAACACCCAGGACGAGTCGGCAATCTGCAAGACGGCGACACCAATGATTCCACCAACCACGCCGGAGATCGCCCCGACGCGCGCGAGGCGCGAGTTCACCACGACGAGGTGGTCTCGATCATCGACAAGTGACGGCACCAGTGCGTTGCGAGACACCAGGTACACCTTCGACAACACCACGATGGCAAATGCCTGTGGATACAACAGCAGGGTCTTGAGCTGAGTGGCGAGCATTACCGCCACCAACGAACGACCGCCGATCGACAGCGCCAGGACTGCCCGATGTCCACCCTTGTGGCGATCGATGAGTGGGCCGATGAACGGGGCCAGCAACACGAACGGCGCCATGGTGAGCGCCAGATACAGGAGGATCCTGGGGCGGGCGGCATCGACGCTCACATTGAAGAAGAGTGAGTCGGCCAGGGACAACGCGAACAGACCTTCGCCGATGCTGTGGAACCCTTGAACGGGGAGAAGGGGACGTGCGTCAACATCTCCGAGAAACGAGCGGTCCGGCTCGCTTGGAGGTGCCAACACGTCTTCTTTCATTCTGTAACGAACCCCTGCGGTGCGACTGGCTCCGGGGCGCCGACGACGCCCCACTGACCATCGTCAAGCTCGGCCACGGTGTATTGGTAGGCCCGAACGTCCCGAAGATCCGCGTACAACTCCACTCGCAGTGTCGGGTTGGTGCCCTCGACGATCGGGCTGAGACCAACCAGCACCCCGCCACGGCGAACCGGTAGCCGAACGAACTCGTCGTCGAGGGCCTCCTCGCGTTCATCCACGAAGCGCACGTCGTAGACATCCAGGAACTCGGCGACCACATCAACCTGCACCTGCAGGGGAACCCCATCGGCATCGAACGACTCCACATAGAGGACAGGCTCTCGATCCGGTATTGGATCGATGATCTGGAACTGATCGGCGAGCTCGCTGATGGTGGCCACGTAGATCTTTGAATCGCGAGTTGTTTCGTCCGCCGGCTCGTCACCGCTGGGACAGCCGGTTAACAACACGACGGCAGCCGCGACCGAGCCAACTCGCGTCACACTTCGCCGAACACTTGGGAAACGCAGGGTTTTCAACACCGGGGTTGCTCCTTCCTGCTGTCTCCAATCTACGACGCCAATCGCCAACCTTGTACCTAATGAGGCCCGACCCCAATCGGTGACCCCAATCGGTCAGCAGATGCGGGGGAGTTGTTCGCCGAGGGGTTGGTCAACGATGCGGTGGGTGCCGAGTGCGGTGCGAGCGGTGACGACGCCGGCGTTCTCTTCGGTCACTTCGCCGATGATCACCGCATCGGCGCCGAGCTCATGCTGGGGCATCTCTACGACCAACGCCTCCGCCTCCTCCGCGGGCGCGAACGCAACGAGGCGCCCCTCGTTGGCCACGTGAATTGGATCCAAGCCGAGGAAGCCACACGCCGCATCCACCTCGGGTGGCACCGGCACCGCCGCTTCCACATAACGGACACCAACCGACGCAATCTCTGCGATTTCACACAAGGCTGCCGCCATCCCGCCACGCGTCAGATCACGCAGCGCGTGAATGTCGGGGCACACCGAGAGCATCGATTCGACCAAACCGTTCAGCGGTGCAGAGTCTGAGACGAGCTCGGTTCCGAACTCCAAACCTTCACGCACACTCATCACCGCCGTGCCGTGCCGACCGATCGTGCCGCTGAGGATTACGGCATCGCCGGGGACGACCCGCTCCGGTCGCAGATCGACGCCATCGGGGATGACCCCGACGCCAGCGGTCGTGATGTACATCCCGTCAGCCAACCCCGCATCGACGACCTTGGTGTCGCCGGTAACCAGGCCCACTCCAGCAGCGGTTGCTGCCGCACCCATCGAGGTGGCGATGCGATGCAGCACCCCCATCTCCAATCCCTCTTCGAGAACGAAGGCCGTGGACAGCGCCAGGGGTTGGGCCCCGGCCATCGCCAGGTCGTTCACCGTGCCGTGAACCGAAAGCTGTCCGATGTCGCCGCCAGGGAAGAACAACGGACGCACGACATAGCTGTCGGTCGTGAACGCGATTCGCCCGGCACCCACCGCGAGCGTCGCGGCATCGGTCGGCGTCGCGTCCGCCGCTGCGTCTCCGAAGGCGGGGATGAACAGCTTCTGAATGAGCTCCTGGGTGAGTACGCCGCCGCCCCCATGGGCAATCGTGACCTTGTCGTAGTCGCGGAACGGCAGCGGACAGGATCCGAGCTCAACCATGCGAGACCGGCTCATCGAGTCGGCGATAGCGGTAGTACGCGGCGCACGCACCCTCGCTTGAGACCATCGTTGCTCCCAGGGGGTGACGGGGCGTGCAGGTGGTTCCGAACTCCTCACACTCGTTCGGCTTGATGAGACCCTGCAAGACCTCACCCGATCGGCATGCCGTGCTCTCTTCGACCGAAAGGTGGTCGACTTCGAAACGAATCGCGGCGTCGAAGTCCTGATACTGATCCCGAAGCTGCCATCCGCTCGCCGGAATCGAGCCGATACCCCGCCACGCCCGATCGGTTACCTCAAAAACCTCGTCGAGCATCTGCCGAGCGATCTCGTTGCCATCGGAGCGCACCGCCCGCTCGTAAGCGTTCTCCACTTCCGCGCGACCTGACTCCAGTTGAGCGACCGCACGCCGAATGCCGTCGAGCACATCGAGTGGTTCGAAGCCCGTCACCACGATTGGGACGTTGTACATCGCCGCGATCGGTTCGTACTGGCGCGTGCCCATCACCGAACACACATGGCCGGCGGCAAGAAACGCGTTTACCCGCACATCGGGGGACGTCATGATCGCCTCGATCGCCGGCGGCACAAGCACATGGCTCACCAACACGGAGAAGTTTGTCAGCCCCCGTCCGTGGGCCTGATGTACCGCCATCGCGTTGGCCGGGGCTGTTGTTTCGAAGCCGACCGCAAAGAAGACGACCTCTTTGTCCGGGTTATCATTGGCGATGTCGACCGCGTCGAGCGGCGAGTAGACGACGCGCACGTCACCGCCCGCGGCGCGCACCGAGAACAGATCGCCGTGGGATCCGGGCACGCGCAACATGTCACCAAACGAACAGAAGATCACGTCAGGCCGCCGTGCGATCTGGACGGCCCGGTCGATGCTCTCCACCGGTGTCACACACACCGGGCAACCCGGGCCGTGGATCAGCTCGACCTCACCCGGGAGCAGCTGATCGATGCCATGTCGGATGATCGAATGGGTCTGGCCCCCACACACCTCCATGATCGCCCACGGTTTCGTCACCGTGTCGGCGATCTCCGCCAGCAGCTTGTGGGCCAGCTCGGGATTGGCGAACTCCTCGAGATACTTCACGACTCCACTTCCTCGTCCACGAGCGGTCGCGACTCGACGAGACCGATTTCCTCGAACAGGTCGAGCGACGCCATGGCCGCCTCCTCATCCAGCAGCGAGATGGCGAACCCGGCGTGGATGATCACGTACTCGCCGGCAACGGCATCGGGCGTGTAGGCCAGGCACACGTTCTTCGTGACCCCGCCGAAATCGACGGTCGCCATTGGCGTGCCGTGTTCGACATGGGTGTCGACGATGCGACCGGGAACTCCTAGACACATAGCGGTTCACGTCCTTCAGCTTTGGTGGTGGGTGCGGGGTGGTGGCGATGGGCGGCAACCAGGAGTTGCCCGAGCGCTATGCCGCCGTCGTTGGGCGGCACCACCCGATGGGTTAGCACTACGAATCCGAGCTCGCGCAGTCGAACCATCGCCGAATGGGCCAACAACACGTTCTGGAATACGCCACCGGTGAGGCCGACCACGTTGATCGAGCTCTCGGTTCGGATACGAACGGCGCACGTCACCATCGCTTCGACGACAGCGATGTGGAATCCGGCGGCCAACGCCGCACGGTCGACACCCGCCGCGAGACCATCGACGAGACCTTGTAGAAGGGGAGCGGGGTCGAGTGTGCCGTCGGCATCGAGCTCGAAGTGCAGGTCGGCGCATTCCG
Organism: Acidimicrobiales bacterium; assembly: GCA_004282895.1. Lineage (GTDB taxonomy): Bacteria > Actinomycetota > Acidimicrobiia > Acidimicrobiales > SHLQ01 > SHLQ01. The sequence goes on along the minus strand of SHLQ01000095.1, from coordinate 3,210 downwards.
TGGCCTCGTCGGCCAGGACTTCCAGGTCGATCGCCGCGTGGGCCTCATAGGTGATGCGGTGGCGAAGGTCGAGCAGTGACGCAACGGCATCGAACAGCCGCCCCATGCTCGAGGTCTGCACACAATTGGTCATCGCGTCGAGCTGCTGGCCCAACACCGCCAGCTCGGTTTCGTCGCACGCCTGAACCGACGCGATGTCCGCGGACCAAGGGATCTCCGCCGCCCGCAGATGCGCGAGTGCAGTGCGGCACGGATTGTGGGCCGCGCTGTCGCCGCCGGGAAGCGGCACGTTTCGCAGATGACCCCACCGTTCAACGGCGTGGTAGTCACCGACCAGAACCTCGCCGCCCCACATCGTTCCGTCCGAGCCGAAGCCGGTCCCGTCGAACACGAAGCCGATGACGGGCTCCGTCCCATCGAGGCCATGTTCGGCCATCAGCGATGCCAGGTGTGCGTGATGATGTTGCACCTCGACCCGGCTGATGTCGTTGCCCTGCAGGTCGGCATAACGCGTCGCCCACCGCTGCGTTTGGTATCCGGGATGAGGGTCGACGGCCACAACCTTGGGTCGCACGGCGTACATGTGCGACAACCGGTCAAACGATGACTCGAACGCCATGAGCGTCTCATGGTTCTCCATGTCACCAAGGTGCTGGCTGAGCCACGCCGTCGGTCCGTTGGCCAGAGCGAACGTGTTCTTCAGCTCGCCTCCGACGGCGAGGGTTGGTTCCATCGACACCGGCAGGGAGACCGGAAGCGGTGCGTACCCGCGGCTGCGGCGAATCGGCAGCTCGACCCCGTCGAGCACCCGAACGACCGAGTCATCACACGGAATGTGGATGGGTCGGTCGTGCAGGCAGAAGCTGTCGGCGATGGCGGCAAGTCGTGTTCGGGCATCGTCATCGTCGAAACAGATCGGTTCCTCGGACAGATTGCCGCTGGTCATCACCACTGCGGACGGCGGGCGTGTCGGTGAACCGGGCACCTGGGCGAAGAGCAGATGGTGGACCGGTGTGTAGGGCAACATCACCCCCACCAGCGGGTTGCCCGGCGCCACAAGCAGGGACAGGGATGCCTCTTTCTTGGCCCGCAACAGCACGATCGGATGTGTGGCCGATGACAACACGGCCGCTTCATCCTCATCGACCTCGGCAACACGGCGGGCGGCGTCGAGGTCGGGCACCATCACGGCGAAGGGTTTATGGGCGCGGCCCTTGCGTGCCCGCAATTGCGCGACAGCATCATCACTCGTGGCGTCAACGGCCAGGTGGTATCCGCCCAGCCCCTTGATCGCCACGACGAGCCCACCCTCCAGGTCGGCGTGCACCTCGGCCAGTACGGAGTCGGTTCCAGCGGTTGTGTGTCCCTCACGCTCATGGGTCAGCTGCGGACCGCAGTGCGGGCATGCAACCGGCTGCGCGTGATGTCTGCGGTCGGTCGCGTCGCTGTATTCGCCCGCGCATCGTTCACACATTGGGAACCCACGCATGGTCGTGTTGGGTCGGTCGTAGGGGAGGGCGTCGATGATCGTGAACCGGGGCCCGCAGTTTGTGCAGGTGATGAAGGGATGCCGGTGGCGTCGATCCTCGGGGTCGAACAACTCGCGAACACAGTCCGGACACACCGCGGTGTCGGGAGGAATCAGCGAGGGTTGGGTGCCCGGTTCGATCGCCCCACTTCGTTCGATACGAAACCCAAGCTCGTGCATGCGGTCGATTTCCGACGTGTTGATCGAGTCGATGCGGGCCAACCGCGGGAGTTCATCGAGGAGTCGAGAGGAGAACAGGTCGAGGGCGTCACCCGGCCCTTCGACCTCGATACAGACTCGTGTTGTCTCGTTGCGGACGAAGCCGGCGAGCACACAGTCCTCGGCGAGGTGATGGACGAATGGACGAAACCCAACACCTTGCACAACACCGCGCACGTGCAGCCGGCGGCGCTCGGTTCTCATGCGGCGACCTCGTCGAGGATTCGCTGAACCAGTGGCGGCACGGCGGACTCGACCTCGGCCGACAGTCCTTCCCCCATCGAGAGGTCGCCGGGCTCCACCCCGAACACAATCAGTTGATCTGGAAGTGCATCGACGGCTCGGGCCAGCGCAATCGCCTCCGCCAAACCGGCCGAGTGCGAGCTGGCGATGTTGGCCCAGTCGGGGAGTGGATCGACGCCGACCTCCACCCGATGGATCGCGCCCGCGGTGGCACCCGCCCGGGCCGCGTCGATGACAACCGCGCGGCGGCGCCCGCGCCATGCCTCGATCAATCGAGTCGGTTCCCCGTCGAGCGCTCGGAATTCGACCGCACCATCGGCCGAGTTGGATTCGGTGTCTTCCAAATGCGCGATCGCCGCGAGCCCTACTCCGTCGTCTCGTCGCATCGCGTTCCCGATGCCGATGATCACGAGTGGAGCGACCGCGGGTGCGGTCATCAGGACCGATCGACGGTGAGGTCGAGGAAGTGGGTGGCGCAACTGATGCACGGATCGTGATTACGGATCGTCACTTCAGCCCGACGCCGCAGCTCGTCATCATCCAGATCCAGATGACGTTCGACGTAGTGGTAGAGGTCGTGTTCGATCGTCGCCTGATTCTGAGAGGTCGGAGGCGTGATGATCGCGTCCGTAATCAGGCCGGCATCATCGATCTCATACCGGTGATACAGGAGACCTCGTGGAGCCTCAGTGACACCGTGGCCGACGCCAGCCCGGACTTCGATCGGTACGTCTGGTCGATCCGGCTGCTCGTATCCCTCGATGATCGAGATCGCGGTTTCGAATGCGTGAACCACCTCAACTGCGCGCACGACGATGCTCTTGAACGGGTTGTGGCAGGTCGGCCCCAGGCCGGCCTTCTTGGCCGCAGCCGCAGCGCTGGGCGAGAGTCTCTCTGCGAACAGGCTGTAGCGAGCGAGCGGTCCAACGAGATACTCGCCTCGCTCCAGGAGGCGAGCATGCAATGCGGTCGAATGCTCGACGTGGTGCTCCTCGAAGTGTTTCAGGAAGTCCGACGCATCGATGTCGAGCCCCCGATCTGACACCACTCGGTCGCCGAGAATCGGATACTCGGTCGGATGGGCGACCGACACGAACTCATACGGCATTTCCTGATCGGGGAAGTCGAGTCCGGACACGAAGTCGACGACCTCACTGGACAGCTCCAGGCCGCGGACCAACTTTTCCCGTAGTGGTTCGAGCTCTCGCCGGGTAGGTACC
>SHLQ01000271.1 GCA_004282895.1 Acidimicrobiales bacterium | reverse complement strand
TGATGTGCGCGACTACTGCGGCAATCTCGACCGTGGTCAACCGGTTGCTGAACGATGGCATGCGCACTCCGCCATTCGCGATTCGATTGGCGAGGAAGTCATCGGACTTGCGATTGATGCCCTGCAGATTCGGACCGAGGCCACCTTCACCCGCGGGCCCATGGCAGCTTGCACACTTGGTGGACTGATAGATCGACGCGCCATCAATCTGGACGAGGGTTGTCGTGGGTGTGGTGGTTGGCGGCGTGGTCGTAGTCGTTGTGGTGGTCGGCGGCACCGTTGTGGTGGAAGTACTTGTCGTGGTGCTGGAAGTAGTTGTCGTGGTGGTGGTGGACGTCGTACTGGTCGTTGTCGTTGTTGTAGTCGTGGTGGTGGTTGTGGTGGCCGAGGCGACGGTGGACGATGTCGTTGGCTCCTCGAACGCAAGAGCAACGGGTGCATCTTCGGAGGGTTGTGAACCACAACCGGTCACGAGGATGACGATCAACACCAGGCAACGCCACGAAGTTCGAACAGACATGATGTTTCTACCGTCGGCCGATTGCCGTTCTGGCTTAAAGTTGGGCCGATGATTGAGATACCCCAACCCGACGACTGGCACGTACACCTGCGAGACGACGACATGCTGCAGGCGGTTGTTGGTTACACGGCTCGCCGTTTCCGTTATGCGATGGTTATGCCCAATCTTGCGACGCCGGTCGTTTCGACCGCCGCGGCGACCGCCTATCTCGACCGGATCCGGGCGGCGACACCATCCGATGCGCTCGACTTCCGCCCGGTGATGACCCTCTACTGCTCATCAGCAATCGACCCCGGCGACCTTCGTGCCGGCATCGAAAAGGGCCTCATCGCCGCGGTGAAGTACTACCCGGCGGGCGCAACCACAAACTCTGCCGCCGGTGGATCCTCCATGGCCGACTTCATGCCCATCTACGAAACACTGGTGGAAACGGGCGCCCGTCTGCTCGTCCATGCGGAATCGACAGACCCGGCGATCGACATCTTCGCCCGCGAGGAAGCGTTCCTCGTCGACCAGCTGGCGCCTCTTTGTGCCCGCATCCCCGAGCTCGCCGTGACCGTGGAACACATCAGCACCAGTGCCGGGGCGGACTTTGTTCGTGAACACCCGAACACAGCCGCGACGATTACTCCCCACCATCTGGCGAGGGAACGATCCGATCTCCTGGCCGACGGCATGCGGCCCGATCTCTACTGCAAGCCCGTAATCAACTCCGCATCCGATCGGGACGCCCTCCTGGGGTTCGCCACGTCAGGTGATCCGAACGTCTTTCTCGGAACCGATTCCGCTCCCCATCCGACCTCGGCCAAGTACGGCCCCAAGGCCAAGGCAGGTGTGTTCAACGCCGCCTACGGGCTCGAGGTCGTCGCCGAGACGTTCCACCAGCTCGATGCTCTCGATCAACTGGCGGCATTCGTCTCGACCAACGGCTGCGCCGTGTATGGCGTGGAACCGCCGGAACACACCTTGCACCTGACCCGGGAGGCAGTGGACGCCGACCGTGCCACCGAACTCCACACCGCGTCTGGAGACACGGTCGTACTGTTCGGCACTGATGAGGCAAGCCTCTGGACAGTTGCTCCCGGCTAGGCGAAGAAGGTCTTCGCCGCGGACCAGATCTGTGGGTGCACCGTCTTCAGCTCTGCGGTGGCCTCCGCCAACGGAACGGTGTTGATCATCCCGTTGTTCATGGCCACCATCGTGCCGAAGTTACGTTCATGGGCCGCCTCAACCGCACCAACGCCGAAACGGGTGCAGAGCACGCGGTCGAAGGGTGTCGGCGTTCCTCCCCGCTGCACGTGGCCCAGCACCGTCACGCGGGACTCGAAGCCGGTTCGGCGCTCGACTTCCTGCGCCACTGCGTCGGCTATGCCACCGAGGCGCCGGTGGCCGAACTCATCGATGGTGGGTTCTGCAATATCCATTGTTCCGGGTAGCGGTTGCGCTCCTTCTGCTACCACAACAATCGACGCGAACTTGCCTGCATTGTGACGACGGGAAAGCGCCTCACACACCCGTTTGATGTCGAACGGCTCTTCGGGAATCAATGTGAGGGTTGCACCGCCAGCCATGCCAGCCCACACGGCGATGTGTCCGACGTTTCGACCCATCACCTCCACCACCATCACACGGTTGTGTGACTCCGCGGTTGTGTGCAGCCGATCGATTGCGTCGGTGGCGATGGCCACAGCGGTGTCAAAGCCAAAGGTACGTTCGGTACCGCCCACGTCGTTGTCGATCGTCTTCGGGACGCCGACCACATTGACGACACCATCCTCCTGGATTCGGTTCGCGCAAGACAGTGTGCCTTCCCCGCCGATGACGATGAGCGCGTCGATACCGCGATCCTTGATCGTCTGTTTGGCCAACTCGAGTCCGTCCTCGGTTCGATACGGCGTGTCCCGTGACGTCCCAAGGACCGTGCCACCGCGGGGCAACGTTCCCCGCAGCCCCAGCACGTCGAGCTCTTCGCCTTCGTTGGCGACGACGCCGCTCCATCCGTTGTAGAAGCCGAATACCGTTCCGCCGAAATCTCGGATTTCTTTGCGAACCACAGCTCGAATTACGGCGTTGAGGCCGGGGCAGTCCCCGCCTCCTGTTAAGACTCCCAAGCGCATTTCGTCAACCTATCGGATTGTCTCGGTGGTCTATCGGATTCTCTCCATGGTTGTGACTCGTTGGAGCGCGCGACGGTGACCGTCGTAGTCGTTCATCGCATAATGCAGGACCGCACGGTTGTCCCAGAGCGTCAGTTGGCCGGGCTCCCAGCCCACGCGGGTGACGAACTCGTTGCGGGTCTGATGAGCGAAGAGGAATTCCAGCAGCGAGCGACTCTCGGCCTCCGTCATACCAACGAACCTGGTCGTGAACGCTGCATTCACGAACAGGGCACGGCGCCCTGACCCTGCATGGGTACGGACGACCGGGTGAACGGCCACGGCCGCAGGATCGGTTTCTTCCTTGCCCGGGTACAGGTGGATCGCCTCCAGCGGCGCGAGCATCTCCTGCATACCGGTCGACAATGTCTCAAATGCCGTGTACTGATTGGCGAAGAGCGTGTCACCGCCCAGCGGAGGCAATTCCAGCGCCTGCAACAGCGAAACCGACGACGGCGGATTCATGAACGTGATGTCCGCGTGCCAGAACTCGCCACCGAAGGTGGCGCGCTCGTCGGCCTCTTTGACGACCCGCAGTATCTCGGGATGACCATCGATGGGTTCAAGATAGGGATGAATGAGCGGCTCACCGAAACGGCGCCCAAGCGACACCTGCTGATCCGGCTCCACATACTGGCCGGGCAGCGCCAGTACGAGGTACTCGAGCAGGAGTGCGTCGAGCGCATCACCTTCCTCGTCCTGGAGCGGCGTGGTGAGATCGAGGCCATCGACGCGGGCTCCTAGTGCCGGGCCCAATGGCATCACCGACCACCCCAGGTCCTGCGCGGCGTTCATCCCCAACCGCCGAACTTGTTGGTTCCGTGTCGTTCGACGGTGCCATCGTCGAACCGACCGATTCGACACGGATTGGCGGCATCACTGACGCGGCCCGCA
>SHLQ01000270.1 GCA_004282895.1 Acidimicrobiales bacterium | reverse complement strand
TCGGCGTGCACCTCCACAACGACACCGGCTGCGGTGTGGCCAACGCCATCGCCGGGGTGCGTGGGGGAGCGAGCCAAGTCCAGGGAACGATCAACGGCTACGGCGAACGAGTCGGCAACTGCGATCTCGTTCCGGTGATCGCGAACCTCAGCCTCAAGATGGGCATCGAAACCATCGGCGCGGATCAACTGCCTCATCTCACGAGCGTGGCCCATCGCATCGCCGACCTCGTCAACTTCACGGCTGATCCGCAACAGCCCTACGTTGGCGCAACCGCATTTGCCCACAAGGCAGGTCTGCACACCTCCGCAATTGCCCGCCAGCCCGACGCCTACGAACACGTCGACCCGGCGTCCGTGGGCAACAACACCCGGTTCCTCGTGAGTGAGATGGCCGGTCGCTCCACCCTTGAGCTCAAGGCCAGGTCACTTGGTATCGACGTCGACGGCAAGGTGCTCGGCGACGTCACCGAAACGCTCAAGCGACTCGAATACGAGGGGTATCACTTCGAGGCCGCCGATGCGTCGCTTGAGCTCCTCATGCGCGCCGCCTCCGGCTGGACGCAGGACTACTTCGAGCTCGAATCGTTCCGGGTGAACCTTGACCACCGGTCTGGCGCGGGCAGCCGGGCGTGGACCGAGGTGAACGTCAACGTCGAAACCGAAGCCACGGTCAAGGTCTGGGTAAACGGTGAACGCATCGTCGCGACCGGTGAGGGCAACGGCCCGGTGAATGCGCTCGACGCCGCGCTGCGATATGCCCTGCGCCGGCACTTCGCCGAGCAGTTGTCGCACATCCACCTGACCGACTACAAGGTTCGCGTGCTCGACACCGGCAAAGGCACCGGTGCGGTCACGCGGGTGCTGCTCGAGTCGACCAACGGCGTCGAGACGTGGACGACCATGGGGGTCAGCGAGAACATCATCGAGGCCAGCTGGCAGGCTTTGGCCGACTCGGTCGTCTACGGCTTGCTGCACAGCAACGGCGAGTAACGTAGGCGACATGGCAGCTCCCGAATACGTACCCACGTCGGTGACCAACACGTCGCACTACTCCTCTCCGCCGCAACGGCCCGGAGGTTGGACGGCCACGCGCCCGGGCGAGACTGTTGGCCGCGATTTCAGCGGCACCAGCGCGTTGGGTTCTCACGGACCTGACCAGGGATACGCCTTGACGCTCACGAGTGTCTTCGATGACAAGCTGCACCTTCAAGAAGGAGAACATCGCGCCGACGTCGATGCCGGATGTGTCGCCGTCGCCATGAAGCGGGCGTCGTTCTTCGGTCGGGCCCCGGTGGTGCACGATCTGCGGATCGCCTATCGCATCTTCGGGTATCTGGAGGCGGAACCCGCCGCCGAGCTCGTCGCCCTCCGGAAAGACCTGTTCGCGGAGGTCCACTATTCCTTCCACTACTTCGAACGTCGCGCCATCGCTGATGCCGTGGACCTCGACGTGCTCGCCCTCACACCGGATGCGGTGGCTTCGGCCCATCGCGCCGACTGGCGCCAGTTGATCTCGTGACCGCACGGGTTCGTTTCGCTCCCGCCCCAACCGGATTCCTTCACGTCGGTTCCGCTCGGTCGGCGTTGTTCAACTGGCTCTACGCCCAGTCCGTCGGCGGCGAGCTGATCCTTCGTATCGAGGACACCGATGCTGCGCTGCGCAAGCCGGAGTTCATCGATGCCATCGTGAAGCCGCTGCAAACGCTCGGCATCACGTGGGATGAGGGGCCGTACTACCAGTCGCAGCGCCAGCAGTTCCACGTGGATGCGGTGAACCAGCTCGTCGAGAAGGGGCACGCATATTTCTGCAACCTCACGCGCGATGACGCGGACGCACTCGCCGCGGAAGCAGGTCTTCCCTCCGGCTACCACGGGTGGTCCCGCGACAAGGGACTCCCGGACGGCCCCGACTCGGTTGTCCGCTTTCGCACACCCGATGAGGGCGAGGTTGTCTTCAACGACATCATTCGGGGTGAGATGCGTTTCACGTGCGCCGAGCTCGAGGACTTCGTGATCCGTCGCAGTGACGGCACACCGACGTTCCTCGTCGCCAACGCCGTGGACGACGCCGACATGAGCATCAGCCACGTCATTCGCGGCGAGGACCTCCTCAACACGACGCCGAAGGTGCTGTTGCTGTGGGACGCGCTCGACCTCGGTGACAAACCCATCTATGCCCACCTTCCGCTCCTTGTGAACGAACAGCGCAAGAAGCTGTCCAAGCGACGCGACGACGTCTCGCTGATCGAATTTCTGACCCGCGGCTATCTGCCCGCGGCGCTGGTCAATCACCTCGCGCTGTTGGGGTGGGGACCACCTGACGATATCGAGATCCGCCCGATTGAGGAGATCGTCGAGCTGTTCAAACTCGAGAATGTGAACAAGGGATCGGCGTTCTTCGATATCGCCAAACTTGATCACATCAACGGTGAGTACATCCGGGCGTTGCCAGTGGAAGAGTTCATCGCCCTCGCCGAGCCGCATGTCTACGGTGTGGACACGGAAGTCACCTACGAGGTCGCCAACTATCGGCCGATGGTGTTCGAGGCCGTTGCCGAACATGTGCAGCAGCGCGTGGCGAAGTTGAGCGACATCCCGCAGTTCATCGAGTGGCTGTTCGTCGACCAGGTCGACTACGACGAGCGCAGCTGGACCAAGGCCATGAAGAAGGGCAAACAGGTGCCCGAAATCCTCGACGGCATCATCGAAGCCTTCACCGATGTCGAATGGAACGCGGAGGCGCTCAATGCCGCCGTCGGGGCCGTCGGCGATGCCTTGGGCGCGCGATCCCAGGTGCCGGCTCGCGTGGCGATCACTGGCAGAAACTCCGGTATTCCGATGTGGGATGCGGTGGCGATGCTTGACCGCGACGTGGTTCTGGGTCGTCTCCGAGCTGCTCGCGACCTGCTCTAGCGGGCGCAGGCCCGGATAGCGGCCACCTCCGCCGTGGTGTAGCCATGGGCGGTATGGGGAACCGGATTCGCCTCAGACGAGGACTGCGAGCGGCAGCGCTGCTCGGTGTCGTAGCGTCGCTGGCTTTCCTCCTGGTGACCTTCTTCAGGGTCACGACCGCCGCCAACGATTCCATTGGCGCAACGGCAGGTGGCGACGCCATCGTCGTGCTCGGCGCGGCGCAGTACAACGGGTCGCCATCACCCGTGTTCGAATCCAGGTTGTCGACCGCGTTCGATCTCTGGTCCTCCGGGGCGGCACCGATGATCGTCACCACCGGCGCCAACCAACCCGGCGATGCCTTCACCGAGGGATTTGCGGGGTACCGGTACCTGCGAAATCGAGGCGTTAGCGAAGAGGACATCGTGGTCATCACCGACGGCGGCGACACCTACGAATCGCTGCTGGCGACACGACTGCAGCTCAGCAACAGTTCCGGCGTGGTTGTGCTCGTCACCGACGCCTATCACGCGAAACGATCCGCCGAGATCGCAGAGGAAGTTGGGCTCGAGCCAACGGTGGTCGCCGCGGGAACGGACACGGGGCTGTCGCGCCGCATTCGAGAAACTGTGGCCGTCGCCGTTGGCGAAATCATTTCGTTCCGTCGCCTGAGTCGTCTC
>SHLQ01000269.1 GCA_004282895.1 Acidimicrobiales bacterium | reverse complement strand
TCACCGTACTGAACGACGTCTCCGCCCGGGACTGGCAAACCCGGACCACCCAGTTCCTGGCCGGAAAGACGTTCGAGGCAATGACCCCCGTCGGCCCAACCATGGTGACCCCCGACGAAGTCGGCGATGGCACCGGTCTGAGCATCGAATCACGAGTCGATGGCGAAGTGAAGCAGTCGTCGAACACAGAACATCTGATCTTCCGACCGGCTGATCTCATTGCGGACCTGTCGAAGATCATCACGCTGGAGCCAGGCGACCTCATCGCCACCGGCACCCCGGGTGGCGTCGGCGCGGGGCGCTCACCCCAAGAGTGGTTGTCGGCAGGGAGTGAACTCGTGACGACGATCAGCGGTGTGGGCGAGCTGCACAACCGCTGCGTCTCCACCCCGTGAACGCCAACCTCTACGAGGTTCTCCGCTCACATTTCGCGATGGCCATGGATCGCCAGTTCCTCGCTCCTCCGGGCGGCCCCGCCGTCACCTACCGAGAGATCGATGAGCGCTCCGCCCGGATCGCGCACGTCCTCCGGGAAAACGACGTTGCCACCGGCGATCGGGTGATCGTCCAGGTGGACAAGTCCGTCGATGCGGTTGGGCTCTATCTCGCGTGCCTGCGAATCGGTGCGATCTACATTCCACTCAACCCCGCGTACGTCGATGAGGAAGTGCAGTTCTTCATCGACGACGCCGAGCCCGCCCTTGTGGTCCGGTCGGACGGCCGCAGCTCGCTACACGTACAAGGCCTCAGCTCCACGGAGTTGGAGCAGGCCGCCGATGCCGCACCGCCACTCAACCGCGTCGAAACCCGCCTGGCCGATGACCTTGCGGCGATCCTCTACACGTCAGGGACCACCGGGCGTTCCAAAGGGGCGATGCTCACCCACGCCAACCTGACAACGAATGCGCTCACCCTGCACGCGATCTGGCGGTTCGAACCAGGCGACGTTCTCCTGCACGTGTTGCCGATCTTCCACGTCCATGGCCTGTTCGTCGCCCTACACACGGCGATGCTCAACGCGAGCACCGTGATCTTCCTGCCGAGCTTCGATCCCACCCTGGTTCTTGAGTCGCTCCCGGAGGCCACGGTCATGATGGGTGTGCCGACGCACTACGTGCGGCTACTCGACACCCCGGAGTTCACCAGCGAAACCTGCACAAACATGCGACTCTTCACCTCCGGATCCGCGCCGATGACCGAGCTCGTGCACGAACAGTTCACGGCACGAACCGGCCACGTGATTCTCGAGCGCTATGGCATGTCCGAGGCCGGGATGATCACCTCGAACCCGTACGAGGGGGAAAGGGTGCCGGGCACGGTCGGCTTCGCCTTGCCCGCAGTCGACGTGCGTGTTCGTCGCGAGGACGGCGAGTTGTGCGCCTCCAACGAGACGGGTGCGGTGGAGATGACCGGACCCAACCAGTTCGCCGGATACTGGCGCCTGGAGGATCGGACCCGTGACGCGCTGACGGCGGACGGTTGGCTGATCACCGGAGATATCGGTCGACTCGACGCGGAGCGACGGCTCACCTTGGAGGGCCGTGCCAGCGACATGATCATCTCCGGCGGCCTCAACGTCTACCCGAAGGAAATCGAACAGGTCATCAATACCTGCGACGGGGTGGTGGAGTCTGCGGTGGTCGGCGTGCCCCATCCGGACTTCGGCGAGGCTGTGGTCGCGATCGTTGTCGGTGACATCGATTCGTCCGCTCTCGACGCTGCACTGAGCGAGGCCCTTGCGCGGTTCAAACACCCCAAGGCAGTTCACCTCGTGGACGCGCTTCCACGAAATGCAATGGGCAAGGTGCAGAAATCGGTATTGCGGCAGCAATTTGCGGACACAATTTCCTAACCGGAGGTTGCTCAAGTTCGAGCCACTCAGACCGACATAGTCAGTGTGGAACGAAGAATAACTCGCCGGTATTCGACCGAGACGGTCCTCGAAATCTGGATCCCTCGACGGGGAATCCTGGGTCGCGCCAAAACCGCCGAGCTTCCCGCCGCCGATTTATCGGTATTCGGCGCCTCAGTGGTCGTTTCCAAGGCTGACGGACTACAAAAAGGGCAGGTCGTCAAGGTCACTTTGAACGGGAACTCGACGAGCGCCATCGTTCGCAACGAGCTTCCGATCCCTCACGAGACGAAGATCCATCGATGTGGTCTCGAGTTCGTGAAGCCAAGCGAGGAATTCATCGCCGAGGTGACGGAGCTCATCAACATGGCCCGCAAGCTCAAAGGGGACCAAGTCTCCGAAGAGCTGTGGCTTCGTAGCGCGTAACCCTCATTTCGCCCGGGTTGGTCCAATCCGCCTATTCGGCGCCATCTTCAGATTCCCGATCACTCGGGAGTGGAACCGCTCTCGTACTTCGATCGACCTCAACTCTCGTTGTGGATTCGACGCGGGCGATGGCACACCACATCAACCATGGTCCGCGGCCGGATCGCGGAGATGACCTCCACCACAGCAACAATCGATTTCAGTTCCACCGATTGTGACCTCAAGCCGGGACAGATGGTTCGAGCTCGCCTTGGTGACGCGTCCACAACCACCATTGTGACTGCGGTGCAGCCAAGCCGGCTGACCTCGGAGACCCGATACGAGCTGCAGTTCCTGAATACGACACCGGCCTTTCGGGCAACGGTTCGCGAACACATCGCCGCCATGAGCCCTTCCCCAGCAGTCCGTCATTTGAGGGCCGCCTAGCCACTCCGACGTCTGGCGATCTTCGTTCGACGCTACGGTCGATCCGATGTGGTTGCCGTGGGACTACGCCTTGGGATTGGCAGTTCTCCTCGCGGCGACCGCCTACGGGCTGCGACATCGAAGTGCGGTAGTGGCTGCCTTCGCCGGCGAAGCAGCGATCGTCTCGGTGCTCTACAGCCTGTGGCAGTACACCGGTGCGTTGTCCGTTCTTGGCATCAGTGGCGCGCTTGAACGGGGCGCCTGGTTGTGGGATCTCGAGCGGACGTTGCGTCTGCCGAACGAACTCTCACTCCAAGAGGCTCTCGTGCCCCATTCGTTCTGGACCCAGGTCGCGAACATCTATTACGCGGGCGCGCACGTGCCGGCCATGGGCATCTTCCTCGTCTGGCTTTTCGCCCGTCATCGGCGCGACTACCGACGGTGGCGCAACACCCTGGCGCTCGTAACGGGTGCGTGTCTGTTGATCCAACTGATCCCCCTCGCGCCGCCTCGGCTCACGAGTGAAACGGGAATGATCGACACCGGATTGGCGTACGGCCAGTCCGTCTACGGCGAGCTCGGTCGCGGGATCGCGGGTCAGTTGCAGGCCATGCCATCGATCCACGTCGCCTGGGCAGCACTCATCGGCTGGGCGGTCATGGAGGTCTCCAATGGCCGCTGGCGATGGCTGGGGCCAACCCACTTCGCGATCACCTTCGTCGTTGTCGCGGTGACCGGCAATCACTACTGGCTGGACGGGATCGTCGCGATGCTGTTGCTGGTTCCCAGTCGGATCCTTGGCGAACTCATCGCCAACGGTGTCGATCAACTGCGAGCCACGACGGTACCGACCGCGGACAGGGCGGAACCTGCGGATCATGTCACGATCTGATGGC
>SHLQ01000094.1 GCA_004282895.1 Acidimicrobiales bacterium | reverse complement strand
TTCTTCGATCGCCGCCTCGCCGAAACGCTCGGTGATCGCGTGGAGAACATCACTCCAAGCCCGCTGGCCGAACGTGGCTGCCAGTTTGCTCTTCGAGTCGTCAACGGCGACGGCAAACGCGTCTTCGAGGAGTTGGAAAAAGCACGGGTGCTGTGTGACTGGCGGTATCCCGACGTGATTCGCGTTGCGCCAGTGCCGCTGTACAACTCGTTCGCGGACATCGACCGGTTCGTCGACATTCTCGACGGCATCGTGCAATGAGTCGCCGCGTCGTTGTTGTCGGGGCGGGGCCCGCGGGAAGCCTGCTGGCGATCTATCTCGCGCGGGAGGGCCACGACGTCACCGTGTATGAGAGCCGACCCGACCTGCGACGGACCGACATCGATGCCGGCCGTTCCATCAACCTGGCGCTGGCCACCCGTGGGATTGTTCCGCTGATCGACGTCGGCGTGATCGAGCGGGTCGATGCGATCACGATCCCGATGCGGGGTCGCCTGATCCATGCCATCGGCGACCCGACGCCTGACCTGCAGCCGTACGGAACGAAGCCTCACGAGGTCATCCACTCGGTATCGCGGAGCGATCTCAATGCCATTCTGCTCGACGCCGCCGAAGCCACCGGGCGGGTAACGATCGAGTTCGACAAACAGATCGAGTCCGTCGACTTCGACGCTTCCGAGATCCGGTTCGAAGACGGGACAACGGCACCGTTCGACGTCGTCGTTGGTGCCGATGGGGCGGGCTCACGCGTTCGCAAAGCCATTGCGACGAAAGGCGCCTGTACGTTCCGGACCGACTGGCTCGACCACTCGTACAAGGAGCTGACACTCCCCCCGGGCGATGATGGCAACCATCAGCTCGACCCGAATGCACTCCATATCTGGCCGCGGGGCGAGTTCATGTTGATCGCGCTCGCCAACCCAGAAGGGGACTTCACGGTCACCCTGTTCGCACCTACGGCGACATTCGATGCGTTGGGCTCACGCGAGGAGATTGACCAGTTCTTCGACGAAGAGTTCCCGGACTTCGTGACCATGGTTCCGGATCTTTCCGAGCAGTTCGCCAACAATCCGACCGGCGCCCTCGGGACAATTCGCGCCGACGGCTGGAGCTTTGAGGATCGGGCCGTGCTCGTCGGTGATGCCGCGCATGCGATCGTTCCCTTCCACGGTCAGGGCATGAACGCCGCCATGGAGTCCGCTCGGTCACTAGCGGCGCATCTCCGTGAATCACCAGATGATCTGGGCACGGCGTTTCGCGCCTATGAGTCCGAACGAAAGCCCAATTGTGATGCGATCGCGGACATGGCGCTCGACAACTACGTGGAGATGCGTTCCGGTGTCATCGACCCCGACTACCTTGCCAAACGAACTCTGGCCCTCGAGCTCGAACAACGGCATCCGACCCATCTGAGCCCTCGGTACAACATGGTGATGTTCTCGACGATGCCCTACGCAGACGCGCAATTCCGCGCCGCTCGCCAGGCGGAAATCATCTCGGCTTCGCTGGCCGACCCGTCCATCAACATCGACGCCCTCGTGGATGCGTTGCCTCCACTCCCCGCCCCCGATCCGCTGGCCGACCCGAAAGCCCTGTCTGTCACATGAGCCTTCCCTTCGAGAACGACGACGACTTCACTTACGGCAACTACCTGAAGGTCTCGGAGCTGTTGTCCCTCCAGCAGTGTGTGTCGGTTGACGAGGCCACGGGGGAACCCGAACATGACGAGACGTTGTTCATCATCATTCACCAGATCTACGAGCTTTGGTTCAAACAGGTGTTGCATGAACTCGACTTCATCGTCAGCCAGCTCAATGAACACAACGTGGCCGGCGCCCGCCACCACCTCAAACGGGTGTTGAAGATCATGAAGACGTTGGTCGGACAACTCGACGTGCTGGAAACGATGACACCCGCCGAATTCGCAAGCTTCCGATCGTTCCTCGCCAATGCGAGCGGTTTTCAATCCGCCCAGTTCCGTGAACTCGAGTTCATCCTCGGCATCAAGGATCGCGTCCAACTCGACTGGTTCACCGGCGCCGAGGGGGATCGGTTGGCCGACCGCTACGAGTCGCCCACGATCTGGGACGCATTCGTCAATGTCCTCGCCCGGGACGGCTTCGATGTCCCGCTGGAAGTACTGGAACGAGACATACGGGATCCAATCGTCCCCAACCCCAAGCTGCAGGCGACGATTGTTGATCGGTATGCCGACGAACGATTCGCCGCGTTGTGTGAAACGCTCACCGACCTCGACGAGGGCCTTCAGGAATGGCGCTACCGGCACGTCATGATGGTCAAGCGGACCATCGGCACCAAACCCGGCACCGGCGGTTCGGACGGCGCCTCCTATCTCGCCACCACGTTGTTCCGCCCGGCCTTCCCCGACCTCTGGGCGATCCGGACGGCGTTCTAATGCACGAGAGGATGACCGCATCATGACGACCTACCCCGAGCTGCAGCTCTACATCGGTGGTGCGTGGCGCACGACGGAAGAAACGCTTCCGGTGGTGAACCCCGCCACCGAGGAGGAGATTGGTCGACTGCCCATCGCGCGGCCGCAGGACCTCGACGATGCACTTACCGCGGCCGCTGAGGGTTTTGCGATCTGGAGCCAGACATCGCCAAAACAGCGAGCCGATCTGATTCGCGAAGCGACGGCCCTGATGCGCGAGCGACAGGACGAGATTGCACATGCGATCACCCTCGAACACGGGAAGCCCTTCGGCCAGGCCCGTCTCGAGGTGATCCGCGGTTGTGAGTTCTTCGAATGGGACGCAGGTGAGGCCTCGCGGACCTATGGCCGTGTGATCCCCAGCGGACCGGGCATCAAATACGTGGTGCACCACCAGCCCATCGGGCCGGTCGCGGCATTCTCTCCGTGGAACTTCCCGATGAGTCAGCCGTCACGCAAGATCGCGGGTGCGATCGCGTCCGGGTGTTCGATCATCCTCAAAGCCGGAGAGGAGACACCGGCCGGCGCCATGCACATCGCTCAGGCCTTCCACGACGTTGGGCTTCCCCCGGGCGTGTTCAACCTGGTGTTCGGCATCCCCGCCGACATCTCGCAACACCTCATCCCCAGCGACATCATCAAGCTCGTGGCCTTCACCGGTTCCACGGCGGTTGGACGCCACCTCACCGGTCTGGCATCGGATCACATGACACCGGTGCTCATGGAGCTCGGCGGTCACGCCCCGGTCATCGTGTGCGAAGACACCAATGTCGAGGCCGCGGCGGTCACCTCCGCGGTTCGCAAGATGCGCAACGCCGGCCAGGTATGCACCTCACCCACCCGTTTCTTCGTGCACGACAGCATCTTCGAGCAGTTCCTGGATGTGTTCACGACCCGCGCCGCAGCGACCGTTGTGGGCAATGGCATGGACCCGGGTGTGGAGATGGGACCGCTGGCCAACGAGCGTCGCATCAGTGCGTTGGCAGGAATGGTCGACGACGCCCGCGAGGCCGGAGCCGACGTCACTACCGGCGGCGGTCGCATCGGGTCCACCGGCTACTTCTTCGAACCAACCGTTCTGGCCAACGTCCCCGATCACGCCCGTGTCATGCAGGAGGAGCCTTTCGGCCCACTGGCGATCGTGAATCCTGTCGACTCTCTCGACACGGCGATCGAACAGGCCAATTCCGTGCCGTACGGCTTGTCGGCCTACGGCTTCACGAACCGGGCCGACTACGTGGACCGGATGGTCGATCGGATCGAAGCGGGAACCCTGTCCATCAACACACTCGAGGCGTCTTTGCCGGAGACTCCCTTTGGCGGAGTGAAGTCGAGCGGCTACGGGCGTGAGGGTGGCGCCGAAGGCCTCCATCACTACACGGTCGTGAAGAACGTGTCACACAGCATCCGCATCGTTTAAGCAAGGTTGGCAACGATCATGAATTACACCCGAAGTGACGCCAAGGAGTACGCCAGGGCGAACATGAAAGGCATCTGGGCGGCTGCGCTGATGCCCTTCACGGTGGATCATCGCATCGACGAGGACGGCTTCCGCGCGAACGTCCACCACTGGACCCAGGAGCTTGGGATCGAGGGCCTCTTCATCTCCGGGAAGCAGGGCGAGTTCTTCTCGATGACCCTCGAGGAGCGTAAGCGCACGTTCGATCTGGCCGTGGAGGCCACGGGCGATCACGGACAGACCATCATGTCCTGCTCGGATCAGAACTTCGATGTGGTGCTGGACCTTGCCCAGCATGCGCAGAGTTGTGGAGCGGACTACATCGTCGTGCATGCACCGGCACTGCATTTTCACACCGAGCAGGACGAGACGCTGCTGCGGTACTACTCGAAGATCTCCGAGAGTGTGGACATCGGTATCGCCTTGTGGAGCCATCCTTCCAGCGGATATCTGATGTCGCCCGAGCTGTGCAACCGGCTGGCTGATCTCGAAAACGTCGTGGCGATCAAGTACAGCGTTGACCGCTCGATGTATGCCGAGCTCACCGCGCTGGCGTCAGATCGGATTCAGGTGAGCACTGCCTCCGAGCCGGAATGGCTCGACAACATCCTCGAGCTCGATTGGAAGCTCTACCTGTGTTCGTCTCCCCCGTTCCTCCTGCAAAGCGCCAAGGACCGCCGCATGTACGACTACACCCAGGCAGCTCTCGCAGGTGATGCGGACAAGGCACGTGACATCAGCCGTAGCCTCGACCCGGTTCGCGATGCGCTCTGGGGCACGCGGCCTCCAGAGAAGCCCCATTCCCACCAGAAGTACTGGCAGGAGCTACTGGGCCAGGTCGGCGGCGCCGTCCGCTTCCCACTGTT
This sequence comes from Acidimicrobiales bacterium, assembly GCA_004282895.1. Lineage (GTDB taxonomy): Bacteria > Actinomycetota > Acidimicrobiia > Acidimicrobiales > SHLQ01 > SHLQ01. The sequence goes on along the minus strand of SHLQ01000094.1, from coordinate 8,223 downwards.
GGAACTGACCGACGAGGAGAAGGCCATCACCCGCGAAGCGTTCGAGCAGTGCGGCCTCGAAGTGTGAGGGTTGCATTTGTTGGATGGGGTGCGATCGCCCGCACCGCCGCGGAACTACTTGCGAACTCTCCGGTCGAGATCGTGGCCGTGGCGGTCCGCGACGGCTCAATCGATCGTCCCGATCTCCCTGCAGGCGCACAACTGATCACGGAACCTGGCGAGCTCGCCGCGACTGCTCCGGAGCTCGTCGCCGAGGCCGCAGGTCGGGACAGCGTCGCCGTATGGGGCCACGTTGCGCTCGAAGCACACGCGGATTATGTCGTCTCGTCCGTCTCCGCGTTCGCCGACGCCAGCGTTCTCAAAGAACTGCGAGAGGCGGCCGCCAGCAACAACCGGCGTGTCGTCATCCAGCCGGGCGCCGTCGCCGGGGTCGAAGCGCTCGCGGCAGCACGCCTGATGGGTATCGACGTCGTCGAACACCGGATCGTGAAACCTCCGCACGCGTGGCTGGGCACACCGGCGGAGACACTCTGCGCCCTCGAGGACCTCACCGAACCCGAGGCCTTCTTCAGCGCACCCGCAGTCGAAGCCGCAGCGGCGTTCCCGAAGAACGCCAACGTGGCGATGACCACCGCACTGGCAGGCATCGGGCCCGACGCCACGAAGATCACCCTCGTCGCCGATCCCACTGCCTCAACGAATCGACATGAACTCCACGCGCACGGCGCGTTCGGTCAGCTCGACGTTGCGATCGCGAACAGTCCGTTGCCCGCCAATCCGAAGAGCTCTGCCATGGCCGCGCTGAGTCTCGTGCGCACCATCGAGAACCGGGTGAACCCAATCGTGATCTGAGGTCAGTTCGCGATCGCCCAGAGTTCGGGAAAGAAGTGATGTTTGGTGACGTGTTCCAGCCACCCGACGCCTGATGATCCACCCGTGCCCGGTTTGTAGCCGATGATGCGCTCGACGGAGGTGAAGTGTCGCCATCGGTAGATCGAGAACTGCTGATCGAGCGAAACCAGCGCTTCGCCAAGGCGATGAATCTCGTCGTTGGCCGTGGTCGTTTCGTAGATCTCACGCCATGCGGCTTCAACCGAGGGATTCGGTGCGTACGGCTCCGACCAATCGCGGTCAAGTGCCTCGTCGTCAATGGCCATACCGCGGCGAGCAAGGAGTGCAATCACGTCGTCGTAGAGGCTCGGTGACTCCAGTGCCTCCAGTATCGCCGGCCACACGTGTGGAACGTTGCGATGGGCATCTGCCAGCCCGCGGCTCTTGTTTCCCAGCACGAACTCGACGTGGCGGTACATGAAGGACAGCTGCCCGGACGCCGTGCTCAGGTGATCACGGAACTCGTTGAACCCTTCGGACGTGATCGTCGTCAGGACATCCCATGAGTCCGCGATGTACCCGACGAACGCATCGGCGCGGTGCAAGATCTGAAGTGCATTCCCCACCTCGTCCTGACGAATCTGCATTTGTGCATTCACGAGCTCGAAGTGCAGACCTCGAAATAGCAGCTCTTTCACCTGGCCCATCACGAAGAAGCTCATCTCGTCGTACCCCGGGCTTCGCGGGTGTTGGAGGGACAGCAGCAAGTCGATGCTTTGGTAGTCGATGTACGGGTTGGACGTTCCTTCGAAATCGACCATGGGGTCGCCGCCGGTTTGCTTCACCATGGCCGCTCTGGTCTCGTCGGTCGTGAGCCCCATGGCACGCGGTTCGATTGACGTATCGACTCCGTCAGGATCAACGATCCGGGGTATGTGCGGTTTGTAGCTGGGCATGATCTTCCTAATTCGCTTCGATGAGTTGCATCACGGCATGACCGAGCGCAGAGGCGTCACGCCCGAGGTCGCCCACGACGTCGAAGTGGTTACGGTCTGGGACTTCGATCAGTGCCGTCTCGACACCGGCCGCCGTCAACTGGTCGCCGAAGCGTAGGCTCTGGCGTTTGAACTGTTCGGTCTCGTTATCACCGAAGGCGATCAACGTAGGTGGAGCCGCGTTGGCGGGCAGGTGAGCGGGGCTGTTGCGATGTGCGGCATCGACGTCGAGGTCCAGCGCATCGTTGATCGATGTGCCGATCAACGGTTCGAGTTCGAACACCCCCGACAGAAGAATCTGACCCGCGAGCGTGAACGAGATCAACGGGTCGAGCGCAACCATCGCGGCGAGGTGTCCGCCAGCGGAGCTTCCCGCCACGAAGATCCGCTGCGGGTCGATCGCCAACAGTGCGGCCTTGGAGTGAAGGAGCACCACCGCTGACCGGCACTCGGCAACGATCTCGTCGAGTGTGGCTTCCGGGGCAAGCGTGTAGTCGACCGCAGCGTACGCAACGCCACGAGCCAGAAAGTCCGCAGCCGGCCCGAACGCCTCGTTCTTCGACAGCTCCTGCCAGTAGCCGCCGTGGATGAACACGATCAGCGGCGCGGGATCGGGATAAAAGGGGGTGACAACATCGATCGTCTGGGACGCGAGCGAGCCGTAGCTGAGCGTCTGCAGCGAGATGCCCGCATCGTGACACCAGCGCCTGGAGGCCTCGCTCTCCTCCGCGTATTGCGCGAGAAACGGCGCGAGATCCCCATCGAGGCGTGAGCTCGGAGAGTATTCCCGTTCACGATCCGCGTCGCTCAGCGATCGCCACTCCAGCTCGTCTGCCATCACGGCCCAACTATACGAGCGACTCCTTGGTCGCTGACATGGTCACATTCCGGCAGGCGGAATCAGGCCCGAAGCCGGGCGCGAACGTATTTGGCAGCCGAGCGGTAGTGGCTCGGTCCTGCGGCCTCGGCCCATCGACCCGGAGTCCACGTGTTGTTGGCGCCGGCCATGGGCCCGCCGTACAGATCGACCTCCGACAGTGAAATGACGAACTTCGTGAGCCTCCGGTGCGCCTTCAGCAACGCCTTCTGGGATTCGCCCCAGGTAACACCAGCCTGCTTTGCCCGCAGGTCGGCGTTGTACCGCTTCAGATCGTTCCACTTGTACCCCTCGGCTGGAAAGAACACCTCGCGGCCGGCCTGACCGTCCTTGTACCAACCGAGGAAGAGGTCGATCCAATGCGCCCGGTGGGCAATCACGTCCTTGATCGACGTGTCGTCGTCGTCTTTCGACTCGGCCGTATCGGACTCGATGTCGTCGATGAGCCCGGAGAGTTTTTCGAACTCTTTCTCGGTGACGGCCAACAGTTCCGCCTTGGTGGTTGCTGCCATTCTTGAGTCCTTCTAGACCGAGCTGCTAGGGCCAGGGGGTGATGCGATGACCTGCACGACCGCACCGTCGCCGGTGTGCCCCGGCCCCTCGATTACGGGACGAACTCGTTCCTCACCTGACTGGAACGTCATATCGGTGAGCTCCGACCGAAGGCCCTCGAGCGTCATCGTCAATTCGGGAACGGGCGGGCCACCGGTGCCTCGTCCGACCTGATCGGGCGTGTACGCCTCGAGAACAAACAGCCCACCCGGTCGAAGGGCCGATGCGATGGATCCGTGAACCTTCTGGCGAACGGAGGGAGGCGTGTGGGCGAAGATCGACACGATCAGATCCCACTGGTTCACTCCCAGATCAAATTCGGCGAGGTCAGCCACGACTGTCGTCAGCGCGACGCCCTCGCGAACCGCCAGACGTGCCGCCTTGGACAAACCCTCTTCGGACAAATCGACCGACGTCACCGTGTACCCGAGACCTGCGAGGTAGACCCCATTGCGGCCCTCGCCGTCTGCCAGGCACAACGCGTCGCCGGAGGCCACCTCGGAGACAGACGCTGCCAAGAAGTCGTTCGGCTTGGTGCCGTAGACAAAGTCCTCATCGGCGCCGTAGCGTCCATTCCACATCTCTTTGGGGTCCGGTCTCATGAGTTCAGATTCTATGAGTTGTGGACGCCATAGACTTCGGCGCGGGCTGAAAGTCGCCTCTGGTTTGCACAACTGCAAGGATGCGAGGCCATGACAGACCCACACGGCTACCTGGCCAAGGTCGAGGCCCGGCGGGACGAATTGGTGAGGCTCACAACCGAGTTCGTGTCGTTCCCAACCGTCAATCCGCCGGGAACCGATCTCGTTGCGTGCCAGGAGTGGATCTGTGCGCAACTCGACCACTTCGACATTCCGTTCGAGGTCATCAACAGCTCGACCACCGGGGGCAACCACTGCGTCATCGTCGGCACCGTCGGGACGGAAGGGCCGGTGATGTACCTACACGGCCACTACGACGTGGTCCCGGTGTTCTCGGACGACCAGTTCACCGTGGTCGAGACCGATGGTGTGTTGTCCGGTCGCGGAACGTGCGACATGAAAGGCGGCCTCATCTCCTTGGTCATCGCGGCGCTGATACACCGAGACCTCGGCGGTGCTGGCCAAATCAAGCTTGTGTTCGTGCCCGATGAGGAGACGGGCGGGGTTAACGGATCCGAACGGTTGGAGGAGCTGGGCGTCATCACCTCCGATCCCTCCGTTGGTGCGATCGTGGCGGAGCCCAGTTTCCCCAACATCTGGTACGCCGCCCGGGCAGCGTTCACCGTCGAAGTAACCATCACGGGCAAGCCAGCTCACGTGGGGCTTCACTACACCGGAGACAACGCACTCTTGACGGCCCACGAGGTGCTGGGTGACCTCATCTACATGGCACGTGACGTGTCGGAACACGTCACCGAATTGCGGATCGAACCCGAAGCAGCTCGCCATTCGATCATGTTGATCGGTGGCACCGCCGCTGGTGGCACCAACTTCAACATCGTGCCCGACACCTTTCGGTTCACCATCGATCGGCGGCCGAACCCCGATGAGGACTACGCCATGGTCAAGGCGGAGCTGCTCGGACGGCTGGACGAGCTCGCCCGAAGCCACCCACTCAGCTACGAGGTTCTTCAGGACGTCGATCCCTCGCTCACCGAGATCGATTCGCAACTCGTAACTGCTGCCCTGTCAGCCATCGCCGACATGAGCGGCCGGCATGCTCCGCTGGAGATGTGCCCGGGCTGTCTCGAGTCGAGGGTCTACACCCGGGCCGGGATTGACGCCGTGGCGCTTGGGCCGGGACCAATGGCGGTCATGCACGGTCCGGATGAACACGTCCCGATCGACAACCTCGTGGAGGCGTGCGCGGCCTATGTCTCGATGCTTGGCGAGCTACTCCCTCACACGGACGATCAGACCAGCTGACACAGCCGGCGCGCGTCATGGATTGCGGCCGCAATGCCGCGGCTCGAGACTGCGTCGCCGATCCGGTACAACACGAAGCCGTCGGAAGGAATCGGTTGCGGTTGTCCACCGGTGAGTGAAGAGATCTCGATCGTGCCGCCGTTGGCCGACGCGTCCCGCAGCTCGAGGTAGAGGTTGTCGTTGGGCAGGACACCGTGCTCGACCACCACCGCATCGATGGTTCGCGTTGACTCGCGTCGCGTGTGGACATTGCGAAGGGTCGCGAGGAGGCGCTCTCCTGCCCGCTCGACGCGGATCAGTTGATGGTCCGGCGTCATCACCACGTCGTTCTCGTAGAGCATCTCCAGGTAGGCGGGGCCCGTTGTGGCGGCGAGATCCTGTGCGACGAGGCGATCCGGGGTGACCAACTCGATCCCGTTGACCCCGTTTGTACTGAGAAACTCGGCCACCGACGGAGCGGGTTCTCCCCCGTGGTCGTCGTAGATCAGGACGTTTCCCGCCACGGTCGCATGACCGCCGAGCACATCCCACGTGCTGTAAACGAGCTCCTCGCCCGACCGCAGGAAGCTCGTATCGGGAAGACCTCCGGTGGCGATGATGACAACGTCAGGCTGTTCAGCAATGACATCGGCCGCATCGGCCAACGTGTTCAGTTGGACATCGACGCCGGTATGGGCGATCTCGGACTCCAGCCACCCGATGATGCCGGCGAGCTCGGCCTGGCGTTCGCTGGCACGAGCAGCAAGGACCACCTGCCCGCCGACGCGATCCTGCGCCTCCATGAGCACGACGTTGTGGCCCCGCTCCCCCAGTACTCGAGCGGCTTCCAGTCCTGCCGGACCGGCGCCCACGACCACCGCCTTCTTCGTAGTCGTCTCGGTGCGTGAAACCAGTTGTGGGATCAGCGTTTCACGTCCCGTCGACGGATTCTGGATACACAGCGATTCCAGCCCCTGATGGAGCCGGTTGATGCAGAACGAGGCACCAACACAGACCCGGATGCGGTCTTCGTCGCCGCGTTCCAACTTCGCCACGATGTGTGGGTCGGCGATGTGAGCCCGGGTCATACCTGCCAAGTCGATCAGCCCGGACGAGATGGCGTGGCGGGCCGACGCGACGTCGGTGATGCGAGTGGCATGAAGCACGGGAATGTCAATCGCCGCCTTGATGGACGCCGCAAGCGACACAAACGGCATGAGCGGTGTTCCCGATGGCGGGATGGCCTTCGACAGCCCTTCCTCAGTGGCGAGGGAGGAACTGGTGATGTTGACGAAGTCGAGCAGGCCCGATGCAGCCAATCGATGTGCAATGTCGGCGCTCTCTTCGCGACCGAGGCCGCCGATCTGATCCTCATCGCCGATCATCCGAATACCGACCAGAAGGTCGGTGCCGGTCGCCTCTCGAATCGATTCGAGGACTTCGAAGGTGAAGCGCAGCCGGTTCTCGATCGAACCGCCGTATTCATCGGTTCGATGGTTGGCCAGCGGCGTCCAGAACTGGTCGAGGAGATGACTGGTTGCGCACAACTCGATGCCGTCGAGTCCGCCGGCTCGAGCCCGGACGGCCGCGCTTCCGAAGTCGGCCACGACCCGACGGATGTCCGAGTGCTCCATCTGCTTCGGCCAGCCTCGATGCATCGGCTCGCGAACCGGTGATGGAGCAATCGTTGGCAGCCAGTCGCCGTCGTTGGAAACGTTGCGCCGACCCATGTGGGTGATCTGGCTGATGATCGCAGTTCCGTGGCGATGGATTCGTTCGGTCATTTCGGCCAGGGGCTCGATGATCGCGTCGGAGCTGAAGTTGAGCTGCCCCCACAGTGAGGCCGAGTCGGCCGAGACGTTGCTCGACCCGCCGATCATCGTGAGGCCGATACCGCCCTTGGCCTTTTCCTCGTGGTAGGCGATGTAGCGCTCGCTTGGGGTCCCGTCGGTGTTGTAGCCGGGAGCGTGGCTGCTCGAAAAGATCCGATTGCGCAGCCGGACGGTGCCGAGGCTGAAGGGCTGCAGCAGCGGATCGGTCGCCGGAGTCATGCGTACATGATCATGACGTACTCAGAACAACTCGCCGGTGAGCTGGTCCACAAGCGCGAGCACGTTGTCGAACTCGAAGTACACGTCGCGAATGCAGCGGTCACCACCAGTCGCGAAGGCGGTTCGCCCGTGAAGCACTCGATGAGCATGGGTCAGGTAGGCGTCACCCTCCTCGAGCTTGAAGGACACCGCCTGCTGCGGATCCAGAAGCCGCCGGGTCAATTCGGCGTAGGCGAGATGCCACTCCGCGAGGCGAGGTTCATCGAGTGGTAGCGGCTGAATTGTCTGGTTGCTGAAACGGAACCCCGACACTGCACCCTCGGTATCGAGGCGCACCAACGGCGCACGAGCGAACGTCTCGCGGTTCTCCGAGAAGAGCCGGTGGGCAACGGGAACGTCGACAAGCACATCGAACATCTCTGGCTCGTCCGTTCGCAGGGAGTGCAGCGCCTGCCAGCCATCGACAGCGATGGATTCGCCTCCGGTTGTGTCGTTGACGAGGAGATGCAGCATCTGACCGCTGGGAGGCCACTCATAACCCGCAAGGTCGGTGTGAGGTGGGAGTGCTTCTGCGGTCTCGGCGACGTTGTAGGCAACGGCCTGCACCCTCGTGTCGATGGATCGGAGACCAAACGGACCTTCCCAGATGGGAATCCGCAGCGCATCAAAGAAGTCCTCCGTCGGGACACCCGAGGTCGGCACACCACGGACGACGAGCAGGCCGTGGGCGCGGTAGTCGAGCAACGCCCGACGCCGAACTTCTGCATCGGACATCAGGTCATCGTGGCGCACCTCTGCGACCACATGGGACGTGTCCCAGAGTTGCGGTTCCCAGCGGCGGCGGTTCGCCTTCCGCTGCATGAGCTGAACGAAATCGGCGGGATAGGTCGACACATGACCGGACCGCCACGTGACCACCGTGTTCTCCTGACCCTGTTCAACCGACGCCAGATCCCAATCGGATGGCCCTGCCACAAGAACACGTCGCTCACCGATGTCGATCAGCGCACACTCTTCACAGGGACAGTGCA
>SHLQ01000268.1 GCA_004282895.1 Acidimicrobiales bacterium | reverse complement strand
GATCACGGCATGTGCGCATCGTCGTTTCGTCCATGTCGAGAAGTCGAGCGGGGTCTGATGCGAGGTACTGCTCGGGTGACAAGCGCGCCCGCAGAGTCAGGTCGTCGCCATCGATGATCCGACCTCCGCACAGTGCGACATAGCGGTAGGAGGCGGCACCGTCATCCGAGGTGAAGGTGGGATTCATCGACAGGTGGTTCTGGATCGAACTGCTGCCACATTTTGGGCCACCGATGTGCAGGATTACGTTGTGGTCTTCCGTCATCCCAATCCCTGTGGCCGGCCCAGCTCCCGGCAGTCAACCTAGTTCGACCCGTCCAATCACATCGGCCAGCACACTGTGTTCATCGGTCGACACTCGTCGGTCTACGCTGTTCCTCCGTGACCAGTCTGCTTGCTGCCGTCGAAGCCGGAGGAACCAAGTTCCGGGCTGCCGTCATGACGCCGGAGCTTGGGCTCGTCGACGAAGTTCGAGTTCCCACCACGGAACCGAATGAAACTCTCGGCGCCGTGGAGGCGTTCTTCGCGAGGTACGACAGCGTCGTCGCGTTGGGAATCGCATCTTTCGGACCGTTGCTGGTCGACCACTCCTCGCCGATGTATGGCTCGATTGCATCAACTCCCAAACCGGGTTGGGCGGGTGCTCCGCTGTTGAGCCGTCTGCGGGACACACTCGGTGTGCCGACCGACATCCAAACCGACGTCGAGGCAGCGGCCGTCGCGGAGGCGAGCCACGGGGCTGGCCTGGGACACACCCGCGTCGCATATGTCACCGTCGGTACGGGGATAGGTGCCGCAATTGCGATCGACGGCGTGCCCTTCCGTGGTCGGGACCACACCGAACTCGGGCACATCCCGGTGAAGCGGATTGCCGACGACGAGTTCGCCGGTCTCTGTCCCTTCCACAACGATTGTCTCGAAGGAATGGCGGCCGGTCCCGCAATTGCCGAACGCTGGAATGCAGACCCCGAGACGCTGACTGGACGCGACGAGGTGTGGGACCTTGAAGCGGCGTACTTGGCCCAGCTCGTTCGAACCTTCACCTACGGATTCGCCCCAGACATCGTGATATTTGGCGGGGGCGTGGGCACCCGTCCAGATATGGCCGATCGCATTCGGGCCGCCGTCGCCACGGACAACGCCGGATATGCCGTAAGCGGCTCGCCTCTCGTCGCGACCGCCGGGCTTGGAGAGGACGCAGGGTTGATCGGTGCGGCCATGATGGCCCAACGGTTGGCCGGGTAAGCGGTCAGAGTTCACATCATCGCCCCATTACACCGGCCCGGACGTAGGGTCGAGTGATGCATCCTCGAGTAGGTCGTCGGGAACTCCTGGCGATGATCTCGTCGATGATGGCCTTCACGGCGTTGGCCATCGACTTGATGCTCCCCGCGTTCGATGACATTCGGGTTTCATTCGATCTCGGAACAGGTTCCAGCGAGACTGCCCGCATCGTCACCGTGTTCTTCCTTGGCATGGCGATTGGGCAACTGTTCTTTGGGCCGCTCGCCGACCGGTTCGGGCGCAAGCGGACCCTCTACGTCAGCGTGGCCGTCTACACCTTCGGCGCCGTCGTGGCGGCGTTGGTTCCGTCCTTTGGGATGATGCTTGTCAGTAGATTCGTCTGGGGTGTTGGCGCGGCCGGCGCCCGAGTAGTGGCGGTCGCCATTGTCCGGGATCGCTTCGAGGGTGTGGTGATGGCCAAGGCCATGTCGCAGATCATGGCGGTCTTTGTCATCGTGCCAATCGCAGCCCCGTTGCTCGGCGCAGCGATCATCACGGTGGCACCGTGGAGAGCCACGTTTTGGGCCTGCGGCCTGTTTGCCCTCGTGGTTTCCGTGTGGAGCCTCCGCCTGCGCGAAACCCTGGAGCCGGCGAACCGTCGCGAGCTGCGGCCACGGTTGATCGCCAGTGGCTATTGGGAGGTGGCCCGTACTCCGGTGACCTTCGGCTACACCGTTGCCACAATCTTCATCCAGGCGGTGTTCACCTCATACATCGCCAGCGTCGAACTGATTGTGGCCGAGGTGTACGACCGCGACGCCCAGTTCCCGTACATCTTTGGTGGCGTGGCGCTGTTCTTTGGAGCGGCCGCTCTTATCAACGGCCGGGTCGTCGAGAATCTGGGTATCAACACGGTTGTTCGGCGCGCGCTGGTGACGCTGATGCCCCTGCTGGCACTGCTGGCCTTCATCACAGCCGTCAGCGACGGTCGACCGAACTTCTGGTTGTTCATGCCATTGCTGGGACTGACTTTTGCGATGTTCATGTTTCTCATGCCCAACCTCAACTCCGCCGCGATGGAACCGGTCGGCCATATCGCCGGGTCTGCATCAGCACTTACCGGTTCGGTGCGCATCGCCGGAGGAGCGCTTCTTGGTGGACTTTTCGCCGAGGCAGTGGACAACACCGTCACCCCGCTGGTAATCGGCGCCGTGGCCATGACGAGTATCGCGATCGTGTGCATCCTGTCGGTCTGGAGGCGTCAGGGGATCGAGTTCGTTCCGCGGCCGATCCCTGTCGTTGACCCTGCCTGAACGATCGTCCAGTATTGAGGGGTGCTCGATCTACGCCTGAACGAGGTAGCGGAGACGTATTCCCGGGATGGTGTTGTCTCGTGCCGCCTCATGTCCTCCGATGCAGCGGCGCAGCATCGGGTTGCATTCGAACAGGGCGAGGTGGCACTTGGGCCGCTGCACTACATCGACAAGGTGCACACGGTCATGCGATCCCCATTCGAGATCGTCAGCGATCCGGACGTGCTCGACGTGGTCGAGTCCATGATTGGCCCCGACATCCTGCTTTACAACTCCACCTACATCGTCAAGGAGCCCGGGGCTGCCTCGTTTGTCGCATGGCATCAGGACCTCACCTACTGGGGGCTCTCCGATCCCGACGCACAGGTCTCCATGTGGTTCGCATTGGCCCCAGCGACGGTCGAATCCGGATGTATGTCGATGATCCCCGGGAGTCACACGAACGGGCGGGTCGAACACGTGGAGGATGTCAGCGACGAGAACCTCCTCCTGTTGGGCCAACGAATGCAGAACGTCGACGCCAGCGCGGCGCGCCCGTACGAACTGGCTCCAGGAGAGGCATCATTCCATCACGGATGGACGGTGCACGCGTCGGGACCAAACACGAGCACCGATCGTCGCATCGGACTGAACGTGCAGTATGTGGCGCCTCACAACATGCAGGTTGGGGTACCTCCGACCGCCACGTTGGTTCGCGGTGTCGACGTGTACGGACACTTTGGATCCGAGACACCCGCGAGCACCGACTACGACCCAGAGGCCGTTCGACGCTGGCGCGAACTCGACCAGGCGATGAAGGACAGCTTCAAAACCAAGGTCGACGATTCGTGACGAGGCCCGGCCGCTGGGCCGATCCTGCGAACAAGCTCTTTCCCCATTCGGTCGGATTCACCGGGCCGCCCATGGACTTCGACGCGGCCCCATCGGACTTCCTCCGTATCAGCCCCGAAACGGTGGGCGCACACGGCCGGCTGCTTCATGCCCCCGGCTACTCGCACGAACTCATACAACGAGCGGACATCTTCCAACTCCTCGACGAGGTCGTGCACTGCTTCAGCAACGCGGGCGCGGACGT
>SHLQ01000267.1 GCA_004282895.1 Acidimicrobiales bacterium | reverse complement strand
CGCCGTCGGGCGTCACCACGAACACGCTGGGGCCGGTGGCTCCTTGGACCTGGGCCAGCCGCGTCGCGACGCCGACCTTCTCGAGCTCTTTCGCGAACAGAGAGCCGTTGAGATCCGGCCCGACGGCGGAGCTGTAGGAGCCGCGGCAGCCAAAGCGTGCCGCCACTCGCAACACGTTGGCGCACGAGCCTCCGGCTTCGATCTCGGGCTCGAGCTCGCCCACGTGCTCGAGGATCGCGGCCTGCTCGTCGGTGTCGACCAGCTTCATGATGCCTTTGTCGAGGCCGAGCTCTTGCAGGTCGGCTTCGCTGCCTCGGATCAGGAAGTCCAGGATGGCGTTCTCGACGCCGGTGATGTCGATCGGCCGGCGTTTTTGCTCGGCGGTGAAGAAGTCGGTGGGTGTCATGTCGCTGGCTCCAGTCGCAGGTTTGCTGTGCGCCGGCGCATTGTACTCGACCTGCCGGTCGCTCTCGCCCCCGCCACCCCATGGGGTGGCGCTGTTGGTGATTTCGATTGCTAACTTGTTCCTGAAGGAGGAGGTACTCCAACCCTGCAGGAAGGAGGTACCCGGCCTTCGAGGTGATGCGGGAGCCCTTTGCCGGCGGTCACTCGAGACGGCAGCGGCCCGCCGGTGTGGCTCGTGGACAGTCTACGAGACAGGAGGTGGTAATGACTCTCGGACGAACCGTATCTTGGGTACTCTTCGTCTTCGTTCCGACAACCGGTTCGGCGGTCACCTGGACCGTCGACAATTCGGGCACCTGTAGCGACTCCGGCTGTGCACCCTGCTGCACGATCCAGGGGGCGATCGGAAAGGCTTCCGGTGGTGACATCGTCAGCGTCGCCGACGGAAGTTACCCCGAGAACATCGACTTCCGCGGCATGGCGAGCATTGGCGACATCACTCTCGAGGCTGCGGCGACGCCGGGGAACGTGCTCGTCTCGCCGCCGTCCGGTCACACCGTACGTCACGGAAGCGGTTACACGAACACGGTGACCATCGAGGGCATCACCTTCGACTCAACGGAGGCAGGCAAATCGTGCGTCTACCTGGATCACGCCGGCGACGTCGTGCTGCGGGACGTGATCGCCAACAACTGCGCCTACACGGCCTTTGGCCTCGACAACACGGGCAGCGTGACGATGGAGCGCTGCACGGCCAACAGCAGCGCGAGGATCGGCATTCAGGTCGACGGCGCGAGCGGGGTCACGCTCGATAGCTGCACTACGAACTCAAACACCGCGTCTGGGGTTCTCATTATCAATGTCGCGGGGGCCGTGCAGATCATCGACCCGACCAGCAACCTCAACACTACTCACGGCATCGATCTGGACCTGACGGGTCCCTTGACGATCAGCGGAGCCACCATCACCGGCAACAACGGGCGCGGAATCTGGGCCTACTCCACAAGCACGGTTTCCATCTCTTCCTCGTCGGTCTCTGACAGCCAGGACGAGGGCGTGCGTCTGGAGAACGGCGGCGTGGCCGACACCATCGACAGCGTGACCTTGACCGATCTGCAATCGAACGAAAACGGCGATAACGGCGTGTCGCTCGCCAACATCGTGGGCCCGGTGACGGTCACGAATTGCAGCTTCGAGGACAATGGAAGTGACGGTCTCGACATCTGGGACTCGGAACTGAACGACCTCGTGATCACCGGCGGCCATGCCACGGGGAATGACGACTACGGCTATAACGTGGAAGCGGAAGGCGACGCGGAGGTGAACGGAACCCAGGCCAACACCAACGACGACCGCGGATTTACCTTGAAACTGACCGGTACCGTCTCTTTCGAGAACTGCGGTGCCAGCGCAAACGCGCTGGGCGAGGGCATCCGGGTCGAGCGATTCGGTTTGAACGACCTCGATGAGGTCACGATCACCAATTGCACGGCCAACGACAACGGCCTCACCAGCGGCGGCAACGGCGTTTACGTCAAAGAAGTCGCGGGGCCGGTGACCATCACCGGCGTGACCGCCAACGGCAATTCCCGGACCAATATCCGGGTCGACTCCACGGCCGGCGCGATTCTGATCAGCGACGTGGTTGCGAACTCGAGTCAGGAGGAGGGGATAAAGATCGATGCCGACGTCGGCCCGGTGACGGTTCAGCATTCGACCGTCGACGGCAACGACCTCCAGGGCATCTTGATCCGCAAGGAGGACATTGACGTCGAGACCGTCACCCTCGAGGAAAACTCGGTCACGAACAACCTGAATACCGGGGTTTCTCTCTCCAACCTATCTGCAACGGGTACCTTCGATGCGACCTGCAACGACATCGCGGGAAACGGCAACGGCTTGCACCACGACAGCGCGGTGACGGTGGACGCCAGGTACATCTGGTGGGGCGATCCGAGCGGGCCATCGGGTAAGGGTTCCGGCTCGGGCGACTCGGTCTGGTACGAGCCCGGAGGGAATACCCTCTTCGACCCCTGGCTCGAGGAGTCCTGTACCGGCTGCAATGGCGTCGTCCATTTGATCCTCAAGGACGATTCGGTGGGTGGCATCGAGACGTACAAGTCGTGCTACTCGATCACCGTGGGTCCCAACTTTGCGGTTTACGGCCCCGGTGGCGATCTGACGCTGACCGCACGGCAGGTCCTCTTTGAGAACGGCTTTTCAGTTGGCGTCGATGGGGCTCTGACCGTGCGTCATCAGTAGTCGGAAACAGGTGCGCCGCCAGCTGGTCGGCACGTGAGAGCTGGGTGATGGAGGGCCTGCAGCGCGAGCTGCCCGCTTTTGGTCCTGCGCAGCCTGATATCTTCTGAACGAGGCCAAGCCATGAGCAAAGGAATCGCCACGAGGCTTTCGCGCCTCGATCGCTACCTGACGGTCTGGATCTTCGTGGCGATGGGAGTCGGCGTCGCGATGGGCGCGCGCTGGGACGGCGTCGCCGAGTTCTGGAGCCGGTTTTCGGTCGGCACTACCAATGTTCCGATCGCATTCGGGCTGATTCTCATGATGTACCCGCCGCTCGCCAAGGTGCGTTACGAGGAGATGCCCGACGTGTTTCGCAACTGGCGGATCCTTGGCCTGTCGCTGCTCCAGAACTGGGTCATCGGACCCATTCTGATGTTCGCTCTGGCGATTCTCTTCCTGCGCGACCAGCCCGAGTACATGGTGGGGCTGATCATGATCGGCCTGGCGCGCTGCATCGCCATGGTCATCGTCTGGAACGAGCTCGCCAAGGGCGACTCGGAGTACGCGGCCGGCCTGGTGGCCTTCAACAGCGTCTTCCAGGTGCTCTTCTACAGCGTCTACGCCTGGGTCTTCATCACCAAGCTGCCGCCGCTGTTCGGGCTGTCCGGCTCGGTCGTCGATATCAGCATGAAGCAGATCGCCGAGAGCGTTTTCGTCTATCTCGGCATTCCCTTTTTGGCCGGCATGCTGACGCGGCTTGTTCTGGTCAAGAGCAAGGGCAGGGAGTGGTACGAGCGGGTGTTCATCCCCAAGATTTCGCCGATCACGCTCGTCGCCCTCTTGTTCACGATTCTGGTGATGTTCAGCCTCAAAGGCGACCAGATCTTGAAGATCCCCGGCGATGTGCTGCGGATCGCGGTGCCGCTGCTCATCTACTTCGTGCTGATGTTCCTGGTGTCGTTCTGGCTCGGCCGCAAGGT
>SHLQ01000093.1 GCA_004282895.1 Acidimicrobiales bacterium | reverse complement strand
GGCCAAGATGGGGCAGGACGGGCATGACCGAGGCGGCCGGGTGATTGCGACGGCATTCGCTGACATGGGGTTTGATGTTTCGGTCGGGCCGTTGTTTCAAACGCCAGCCGAGGCTGCTGCGGAGGCCGTCCGGCTCGGGGTCGACGTGCTTGGTGTATCGAGCCACGCCGCCGGGCATCTCACACTCGTCCCCGAACTGGTCGCGGCGCTGAAGGCTGAGGGGTCCGACATCGTTGTGGTGTGTGGTGGCGTGATCCCGCCGAAGGACTACGACGCGCTCACCAAGGCCGGCGTGGCCGCGATCTTCGGACCTGGCACCAATGTCCCCGAAGCCGCCGCCGACGTCCTTGGCTTGCTTAGGGATCAGACATGACAGAAAACGCTCGGCCGTTTCGAGTACTCGGGCTGCAACAGATTGCGATTGGTGGGCTCGATCTTGCGGCGTTGTCGGCATTGTGGGTCGACACCCTCGGGGTGGCAAAGGTCGGCGAGTACACGAGCGAGTCCGAGAATGTTCGCGAGGACATCCTCCGACTCGGTGAAGGTCCACATGCAGTCGAGGTGGACCTCATGCAGCCGCTCGACCCCGATGCCCGGCCCAAGGTGCATGAACCTTCGCTGAACCACATCGGGTTGTGGGTCGATGATCTGCCCGCAGCGGTCGAGTGGTTGACCGAGAAGGGCATGCGGTTCACGCCCGGCGGTATCCGACCGGGCGCGGCTGGTCATGACATCGTGTTCGTCCACCCCAAGGGCAATAACGAGTTCCCGATCAGCGGCGAAGGGGTGCTAATCGAGCTGGTACAAGCTCCCGCGGAGCTTCTCGCTGGAGACGCTTCTAGCTCGCTTTGAGAACCATCGTCGCCCCAACCTCAACGGGCGCCGGACGGCCGAACAGGTAGCCCTGTCCGAAGAGAGCGACTGAATTCTGAGGCTGCTCCATTCGGGCGATAATGGCGAGTTCCTGGTGTTGTGTGGTCCGCCGGTGCACGTCGAGCAGGAGGTCGATCTGCGCGCTCTCTTCGACACCTTCGGCAACAATGACAAATCCGAGCGCGTCGGCCATGTGCAGTACGGCCGCGACGATGGCCGAAGACCGCACGTCCGTGCCGAGGGATGCCACAAACGATCGGTCGATCTTCACGCCGTCCACATCGAACGTCTGCAGATGCGACAGTGACGAGTAGCCGGTTCCGAAATCGTCGATAACAACGGCCACTCCGAGGTTCCGAATCAGCTCGATCTGGGTCGCCGCAGCCGCGATGTTCTCCATGAGCGCCGTCTCGGTCACTTCGATGGTCAACAGCTCAGGCCGGACGCCGTGCACATCCAGTGCGTACTCGAGCCAGGAAACCAGTGTCTGGTCAGTGAACGTCCGACCGGACAAGTTCACGGAGACCGGCAGCGGGTCTGCCTGTCCGGCGATGTATTTGAGTGACTTCTTCACGATCGCACGGTCCACCGCAGTGATGAACCCGGACTCTTCTGCGTCCGGGATGAAGTCTCCGGGCCCGATGATGCCAGTCGACGGGTGATTCCACCGCACGAGAACTTCCTCGCTCACAATCTCGCGACTGGGAAGAGCAACAACGGGTTGGGTGTAGAGCACCAGCTCATCCTGCTCAAGGGCTCGTCGCAGCTCCTGGTCAACCCGCAGTCGACGAATGACCGCGGCTCGCAGTTCGTTGTCGAATACCTCGATCTTCGCTCGCCCCGCCTGCTTCGCCCGGTACATCGCGAGGTCGGCGTTTGCGATCACCTGTTCTGCGCTGTCATGGATCTGTGCCTGTGCGATGCCAACCGATGCGGTCAGGACCAGCTCCGCCACCCCGCGCCGTATTGGCTTACCGATCGAGGCCTGGATTCGTTCGCCGAGCTCGATCGCTCCGGCATCAGAGATTCCCTCGCAGATGACGACGAACTCGTCTCCGGCAAGACGACCTACGACATCGTTGTCACGCACGGCGGTGCGTAGTCGGTCGCTGACCGTGGTCAGAATGACATCACCAACCGAATGCCCCATGCTGTCGTTCATCAACTTGAAGCGATCCAAGTCCACAAACAGCACCGTGACCGGCGTTGTTTCGACGTTGCGAATGATTGCGTCGAGATGGCTCTCGAGGGTGCTCCTGTTGGGAAGGCCGGTTAGCGAATCCCGACTGGCTCGATCGCGCTCTCGTTGCAGCACATCGCGAGTTTGATAGGTGAGGCCCAGGACTCGACCCACGGCACGCACGAACGCCACCTCATCGGTGGTGAATGCATCGGTCGTCCGAGCGAACAGAAGGTGGCGACCGGTGCCCTCGACGTCGACGCGAACGACATGACAGAACCCGATGCCATCGATGTCCGCTTCGCTTGCGTCGCTCAAGGATATTTCGAGCAGGTGGGCGTAGGGAGGTTCACGCCGGCGACCGAATCCGAGAGCAAACTCGACATGGTCGTCGGTTGATACTGCCGACGCCTCGGCGTCCAACGTCTCCATGATGCTGACCACCGCCTGGTCGATGGCGACTGGAGTCGCGTCAGGTCGTCCGACCGCGGCAATAAATTCCGTCAGGCTGATAAGTGCCCAGGAGGCGGTCATGACAACACCCGTCAGCCGATGGCGAGGGTCACGAGGGTCTGGTTGTGGAAGCCGGAAGCACCCTTCAGACGAGCGAACTCGCCGTAGGTGTAGAAGCCAACCATTGGAGCACCTACCTGCTTCTTGATCCGTTCCACTTCGTCCTGAATCCCGCTCTCGCCCATAACACCGCGACGCGCGACACAGTCGAAGGCGAGAACACCGATTGCGGGGCCGTCCAGTTGCTCGATCGCGGCTGAACAGGCAATGTCCGTCGCGTCGAGAACAGAGTCGGAGGTTCCTGTCATCGCCCATGCCATGGCACCGATGGGTACGGAGGCAATCGACGTGATCGTGCGAGCGACCGGGTCGGCGGTCGTGATGAAGCGGACCTCGTCTCCGCCTCGACGGACAATTCCGAGAGGATGCGTCGCAGCGAAATGGGTGAAGGCATCCGGATCGTCGGCCAGATCGGCCGCGGCTCCGTGCAGACGTAGATACCGGTCTAGCGCCGGTTCTTCGTCGATCGTGTGGACGACGTTGCCCTCGGAGTGCGTAATGAGCACGGGATCTCCGACCTGCTGCCAGCCGTGATACACACCGACACCCAAGGGAGCGACGGAAGAGATCGCTGCACCGATGACGCTGTCACCACCAATCGACTTACCCTCGCCGTTTGCGCAGAACAGGACGGTCGATGTCATTTCGAGGCCGTCACCAGCACATCCGCCAACCAATGGCACCTGCGCGCCGACGGTGGCGTAGGCGCCTCGGACAACCTCTTGCTGGTCGCCGGCAAGCCCGTCAGACAACAACAGGAGGACGGAGTGGCCTCGATCCTCGATGTCATCGACCGCCATGCCGACGGTCTCGCCGGCTTTACGAAGGTCGCCGTGGGCCTCAGCGAAGCGAGTCGACACCGAAATGCCGTCGCCACCGATTGCCATGACAACGACACCACCATCGGTGGGGCCACCGATACCGATTTCGCCGCCCGTTGTACACCCGATGATTTCGCTGCCATCGGGCGCCACGGAACAGACACCATCGAGGATCGCCGCATGATCGTGGCGATGGCCCGCAAAGACCACGAACAGCTTCGGATCAGACTTGGCGCAGGCGTGCGTTGCAGCCTCCGCCCCAGCTTCGAAAGAGTCGCATGCTTCGCTGGAACCCACGCCTGTCCAACGCGCGTTGCTCGCTACATCTCTCGCCAGTGTTTCATTTTGAGTTATCGCCATGTTGGTCCATCGGCGGGAAACGGAGACGTCTCAAGCCTCCAGCATGGGCAAAATGGGTTATTTTTGAGTCGAATGGACTAGTTCTTCGCAAGCTCCGTGAACGGTGTGTCCTTGTCGGGACCGGGCTCTCGCTGCAAACCCAGCGCTCGTTCCCCGATGATGTTCCGCTGAATCTGGTCGGTTCCGCCATAGATCGACGGACCGGGACTGAACAACATCAGTTCCTGCACCAGAGAATTCAACCCCTCGTCCTCGTGCAGCATGGCATCGGCTCCGAGCACGGTCGCGCCGAGCTCGCTGCCCTTGCGAAACAACTCGCTCATCATGAGCTTCGAGATGTTTGGTGACGCGGGAGAGGCCCCCTTTGACCGGCCCCGCATCGCCGTCAGTCGGTTCACTTCGGCGAGACTCCAGAAGTCGACCAGCTTCTGACGAAGTAATGGGTCGTCGAGGAGCCCATCTTCGCGGGCACGGTCCACCAGACGCTGCCAGAGTGCGAGGTTGGGAGATGGAACGCCATCTTCGCCGGAGCGACCTCGGTCCATGAGGCCACCAACACGCCGCTCGAGGTTCTTCGCGACGGTCCCCGGGGCACAGCTCGTGAGCGGAACGGGGTTCGCGCCAAGGGACATCCGTTCGAACATCAACGTGTCATTGGCGACGCGCCAGCCGTCGCCATCGTCGCCGATGAGGTCGTCCGCCGCCACGCGGGCATCGTCAATGAACACCTCGTTGAAGATGGCTCGGCCCGTCATTTCGGTCAGTGGCCGTACGTCCACCCCGGACTGGTGCATGTCGAAACTGAAGTACGTAATACCGCGGTGTTTGGGCTTCGAGGCGTCCGTGCGGGCGATGAGCATGCCTTTGTCAGCAATTTTGCCTCCCGATGTCCACACTTTCTGCCCGTTGACGACAAACTCGTCGCCGTCGCGGATTGCCGACGTCTGGATGCTGGCAAGATCGGAGCCCGCATTTGGTTCCGAGAAGAGCTGACACCAGGCGTGTTGCCCGTTCAGGATCGGCTTCACCATGCGCTCGATCTGGTCGGGTGTGCCGTTCTTGGCAATCGTGGGTGCCGCCAGCATCATGCCGAGGCCGGTTGGCGGGCCAACGGCACCTCCAGCGGCGATCGCCTTGCGCACGGCCACATTGCCGCTGCGGTCATATCCCCGACCACCCGCAGCTTCGGGCAGGGTCGGGTGGCTGTACCCGGCGTCGGCGAGGCGTTGCCACCATTCGCCGACCGTGAGCTCCGGATCCCAGTTGTCGGCCACCCATGCGGACGCTTCTTGGCCTGTATCTGTCATCCGTTCAACCTAAAGGGGTCTGACCCCTTTTTGCGAATAGGGGTCAGACCCCTTTGTTGATCAGATCTCGAGCAGTTCGGTGTCGAGTTCGTAGCCGCTCGCATCGCACGTCTCGCAGTATGTCGACAACGACTCGACCAGACCTTCACCGATGCGCTTGCGCGTCATCTCGACCAAACCAAGATCACTGATCTCGAACACCTGGGTCCGGGTCTTGTCCTGAGCCAGCGCCTCGCGGAACACGCGGACGACCTCGTCCCGGTTCTTTCGAATCTCCATGTCGACATAGTCGATGACGATGATGCCGCCGATGTCACGCAACCGTAGCTGGCGAGCGATTTCCTTTGCCGCTTCCAGGTTGTTGCGGTAGACGGTTTCTTCGAGTGAAGACTTGCCGACGTTCTTGCCGGTGTTCACGTCGATGACGGTGAGAGCTTCGGTCCGCTCGATGATGAGTGAACCGCCGGAGGGTAGCCATACCTTCGGGTCGACTGCCTTCCGAAGCTGATCATGAACATGGTGGCGTTCGAACAACGACAGCTCTTCCTTCTCGCGGTCGAAGTATTCGACGCGGTCAGCCAATGCGGGCGTGATGGATGCGACGTAGTCGCGCACATCTTCGTACAGTGCTCGATCATCGATGATGATCCCGCGGTAGTCCTTACTGAATTCTTCGCGAATAACCCTGACGGCCATTTCCGGCTCGCGGTACAACAGGGCCGGCTTGTCGTTGGACTTAGCGAGCTTCTCGATGGCTTCCCACTGATCTGCGAGCCGCTTCACGTCGTTCACGATCTCGTCTTCGGTCACGTTCTCCGCCGCGGTGCGAACGATGATGCCAGCACCTTTTGGCTTGACCCGATCAAGGATCTTGCGGAGGCGTTTACGTTCCCGATCAGGTAGCCGCTTGGAGATGCCGTAGGTATCGCTGTTTGGCACCAGCACCACGAAACGGCCAGGCAGTGAGATCTCCTGCGTGAGCCTCGCACCCTTGTGCGCGATCGGGTTCTTCGTGACCTGACAGATGATGTTCTGCTTTGGTTTCAGCAGGTGTTCGATCTTCGGGTTGCGGTGATCGACTTCGTCCTTGTCGAACGTGACGTCGCGTTGGTACAACACCGCGTTCTTTGGCGTCGTGATGTCGATGAACGCCGCTTCCATTCCGGGGAGGACATTCTGGACCCGACCGAGATAGATGTTGCCGTGAATCTGCGCAATATCATCCGCGGGACGGCTCACATAATGCTCAATCAGGTTCCGGCCCTCGAGCACGGCAATCTGCGTTGCTTTGTCCCGTACGGACACCGCCATGAGGTAACGCCCGGCCGGCTTGCCCTTGCGCTCCCGGCCCTTGCGGAGACTCATGGTCTCTTCGTCGAGCTCGACTGCATCACCGGTGATCGCGGTTACCGGCTGGTTGCGGTTTCCGCCTTGGTTCTGACCGCCGCCGCCTCGACCACGACCGCCCCGACGGCGACGACGACGTTGCCCGCCGTCCCCTCCACCTTGGCCGTCACCCTGGCCCTGCTTGTTCTGGCCGCCCTTGTTCTGACCGCCCTGATTCTGGCTGCCGCCCCCGTTGTTTCGGTTCTGGCCACCGTTGTTCTGGCCGCCCTGATTTTGATTGCCGCCACCTTGGCCCCCGCGACGACGGCGGCGACCGCCGCCATCACCCTGGTTGCCTTGTCCGCTGTCGGTGCTTACCGGCGCGGGGCGCGAGTCACCAATCTTGGGTTTTGCTGTGGCTTGCGGTGGCGAGGCTGCCGCTCGTTCGGGCGGCGATGTTTGGCCGGCCCCTTGACGCGACTGCGCCTTTTGCTCGTCGGACATTGTTTTCCCTTCTCATTACGCACACGCTCCGGTGTACGCGGCACGGGAGACGGCGGCCTCATGGGGCTCGATCCGGTCCTCGCCGTGCGAAATCCATTGATGTGTCCGGCGTACGCGCGTGACCGTCAGCGCAGTGCTGAGGGCCGTAAGCATTTCTGCTGGACGGAGCGACCTTCCTTCCGTGCCGAGTTCGGCAACGATTCGATTGGTCGCATTCTCTGTGTTCATTAACACCTTCAGTGAGAGCAGATCGGGGCGGATGTTGTCTTCAACCGGCTTCCCTTTGCGCTCTCGAGTGATGATCACCCTATCGGCTGCAAGTAGCGCATCTACAGATGCTCGTAGTGCATTGGGATCTTCGTGCTCGACATCAATGACCCACTCGCAGCTGGTCACCGCCTCCATGAGCGAGGTTCCACGCCGATCCAAATGGCCAACGTCGATCAAGTCGAGTCCCGCGGGGAGTGTGGCCGACAGCCGTGCACAAACGTCGGCGAGTTCGACCGGCTCGCTCAAAACGACATCGAGATATTCGTTGTCGCTCTCGTATCCGACGGCCAACGCGAGCCCAAAAGCCAGCTTCGGGCGGGGTGAGAACCCTTCGCTGTAGGCAACCGGCAAGTTCGCCGCCCGCATGGCGCGCTCGAATACGCGGGCCACGTCGCGATGACCGATGAAACGGATCTTGCCGTTCTTGGAAAAACGGAGGCGAATGATCACCCGACGACGGTGCTCGATCGGTTCAGCAACGCGACGGGGATCTCGCCGCCGACCGAGAGGTCCTGCCCTGTCCCCTGACTTCCGCCCGCCGGTGGTGTCGCCGATGCCACGACGTGCTCGATGCCGTAGCCCGTGCAGGCGCCGCAGTCGTAACACGGCGTCCACCGGCAATCCTCGAGACCCAATTCATCGAGAGCGTCGCGCCACTCCTGCCACAGGAAGTCTTTGTGCAGCCCGGCAGACAGGTGGTCCCAGGGGAACACCTCGTCTTCGGTGCGATGTCGATACACGTACCACTCGAGGTCCACGTCATGGGCGGCGCAGGCGTCCAGCCATCGCTGCAGGTCGAGATGTTCGCTCCATTCCTGAAACGTGCCGCCGTTGCGCCAGACCTCTTCGATCACGGGGCCAACGCGCCGATCACCGCGGCTCATGAGCCCTTCGATGAGGGTCGCCTCCGGGTCGTGCCACTTGAACTGGACGCCCTTCGACTTGCGGTTTTCCTCGAGACACACGCCGATCTTGCGCCGCATCTCCTCCATGGTGTTCTGCCCAAACCACTGGAATGGGGTGAATGGTTTGGGCACAAACCCGCCAACGGAAACGGTCACCGTCGCGCCGGAGGTGTGTTTCTTGCCGACCTTCACGCAGTTTCGGGCGAGCTCGAAGATCCCTGCGGTGTCGACGTCGGTTTCGGTCGGGAGGCCAGTGAGGAAGTACAGCTTGCTCCGACGCCAACCCTGCGAGAAGGCCGAATCGATCGCGCCATAGAGGTCTTCTTCCCGGATCAGTTTGTTGATGACTTGGCGCATTCGCCAGGTGCCGGCCTCGGGGGCGAACGTGAGACCGGTCCGTCGACCCCGTTGAAGCTCGGCGGCAATGTCCACGCCAAAGGCGTCCACCCGCAGGGACGGAAGGGAGATTGACACGTCGCTGCACATGGGGTCGTTCATCGTGTCGGCGATGACGTTCGTGATTCCGCTGAAGTCGGCCGTCGAGAGCGACGTGAGTGCTACTTCGTCGTATCCCGTTCGGGCGATGCCGTCGGCGATCATCGTGCGTACTTGTTCTGCCGGGCGTTCGCGCACGGGCCGCGTGATCATGCCGGCCTGACAGAATCGACACCCGCGGGTGCACCCGCGGAACACCTCGACGTTGAGGCGATCGTGCACCACCTCCGTGATGGGAACCAGCGGGGTCTTTGGGTACGGCCAGTCGCCAAGGTCTGCGATGGTGCGTTTCTCGATACGCGCCGGAACGTCCGCGAAGAGCGGCCGGGTTTCGACGAGCGCCTTCCCGTCGTAGACGGGTTCGTACAGCGAAGGAACGTAGACCCCTTCGACCCCAGCGAGGTGGCGCAGCACCGACGCGCGGCCACCCTCACGACCGCCGGTCTTCCACTCGGTGAACACGTCGGTGATCTCTCCGATCACCTCTTCCCCATCGCCAAGTACGACGGCATCGACGAAGTCGGCGATCGGTTCCGGGTTGTAGGTGCAGTGTCCACCGACGATGACAAACAGGTCGTCGAGTTCGCGGTCAGCCGTACGAACTGGCGATCCGGCAAGATCGACACAATTCAGCAGGTTCGTATAGGTCAGTTCGGCGGAGAGGTTGAACGCAATGATGTCGAACGTGCTCGCAGGGCGATGGGTGTCCACCGAGAACAGCGGCAGGCCCGCTCGGCGCAGTTCGGCCTCCATGTCGGTCCACGGCGCGTACGAACGCTCGGCCACGGCATCGTCTCGTTCGTTGACAATTTCGTACAGGATCTGCAGACCCTGATTTGGGAGGCCCACCTCATACGTGTCGGGGTAGGTGAGCAGCCATGCCACCTTCTCCGGGGCGTGCTCCGGAACCTGCGCTCCGCCTTCGCCACCGATGTAACGAGCTGGCTTCTGCACCCGGTCAAGAAGCGGTTCGAGCTGTGTCCACATGTCTGTCAGAGTAGGCGCACTCGGGTCACCGCAGACGGTGTGCGTGAACGTTTTCGACCAGCCCGACCGCGATGAGTGTGGTGATCATCGAGGAGCCACCGGCGGAGATCAGCGGTAGTGGAATCCCGGTCACCGGCATCATTCCCATGTTCATGCCGACACTCTGGAAGGCCTGGAACAGGATCATCGCGAACACACCAATACAGATGAGCCGTCCGAAATCGTTTTCGGCCAGGTGGGCAACCCGCCAGATGCGAAGGAGCAGGAAACCAAAGAGCAACAGCATTGCCGCGCCGCCCACGAACCCGAGCTCCTCGCCCAACACGCTAAAGATGAAGTCGGTCTCCTTCTCCGGGACGAGCGAGTTGTTGTTCTGGGTGCCGTTGAACAGCCCGGAGCCTCGAAGGCCGCCACTGCCGATCGCTATCTCGCTCTGGTTCACGTTGTATCGAACCTGCGCGTCTGGGTCGGCGAAGGCGGTGAACCGTTCGATCTGGTACGCCTGAATCTGACCGGTGTTGAACGCGTACACCAATCCAACGAGGAGCATGCCAATCACGGCGACCACATGGGCGGGCCGAACGCCAGCGATCATGACGATCGCGGCCACGATGGCGCCGTAGACCATCACGGTCCCGTAGTCGGGTTGGGCCAACACCAACGCGGCGAGCACGCCGGATAGTGCAAGTCCTGCCAGCACGTCAATGAACCGCAGACCCTTTTCTGAGCGGGCGTGGCTGAACCACGCCGCCATCGTGACGATGAGACCAAGCTTCGCGAACTCACTTGGCTGCAACGTGATGAAACCAAGCGAATACCACGAGGTGGCGTTGTTGAACTCCGAGCCGAAGACAAACAAACCGGCGAGGCCGAGCAACGACGCGGTGTAGAACAGCGGCACGAACGCGCGAATCCGGCGATAGTCGACAATCGACGCACCAGCTGCAGCCACGAATCCGACGCCCACAAAGATCAGTTGTTTGTTGATGACGGAGCGGTTGGGGATGTCCTCCTCGGTGAGCACACCCCGAGTCGCGCTGTAGACAACCAACGAGCCGAGCGCCACCAGCGCTGCCGTCGCCACGATGATCGAGAGGTCCAGGCGCAACAGGATGTGCCCCTGTTCCCGATCGTTGAAGTCGGCCCGACCGGCCCGAAGCGCCGTCACTGGTCTGCGCCTGCGAGGTCGTTGATGGATTGCACGGCGTAGAACTCGTCTACCTCGTCCTGCGTGAGCGCCCTATCGATCTCCTCGTTGGCAATCGCGTCGAACACCCGGGCAACCATGGGGGCGGCCGTGCCGCTACCGAATCCGGACTCCTCGAGCAGGACGACCATCGCATACTCGGGCTCCAGGACCGCCGTACCCCAGGTGTCGGAGCCGCTAGGACCAAACCCGACGAACAACGCGTTGTCCGCCTTGCCGGTGACTTCGGCCGTACCGGTCTTGCCGGCAACCGGCCAGTTGTACAGATCGAACGCCACCCCACCTTGTTCCGGTCGGTTGAACGCGTTGTACGCCGTACCGCTCGGGCGATCAAGCTGCACCTTCGGTTGAAAGGTCACCCCGAGGAGCCCATCGAGGATTTCTCCCTTGATCGTCTCCGGAATCTCGACCTCACGCAGAACTCGAGCTCCAAACTCAATGGAGTCAGAACCATCGGCTGGCTCCACCCGACGTGCGATGTTGGGGGAGAAGACGGTTCCCCCGTTTGCCAACGCGGAATAGGCGTTCACCAGCTGCAACGGCGTAATGGCCACGTCACCCTGACCAATGGCGACGAACGCGTTGTCGCCGGAGTACCAGTCACCGAAGGGGAAGGCCTCCGGATTGGCGAGATGACGTTCCTGCTTCAAGGCCGCGGTTGGCATCAACCCAGCTTTCTCACCTGGCAACTGGATGCCGGTACTCGAACCGAGGCCGAACTCGCTGGCGATCTGCTGGATCCCGTCGTCGGGGATCTCTTCGTTCGGGGCGATCCAGAAAGCCTCGCCGAGTTTGTAATAGTAGGTGTCCGAGGAGAACGTCAGGCTGTGGCGAAGATCCACGCCTTCCATGGTTGCGTCGCCGGCGTTGCGCCGGACGCAGCCGAGCTCACGGGCAGTTTCGAGATCGGCGCTGTCGCCGGCAGCACAACTCCGAAGCCGCCAATATCCTGGATCGGATGTGGGCACGTCGAAGTCTTCGACGAATTCCCATCCGAACACCTCGAACACCTCCGCCGCGATGGCGGTGAACGGTTTGAAGGTGGAAGCGGCCGGATAGATCTCTGCGATGGCCCGATTCAGCAGCGGCTGGTGGGCCAGCGGGTCATCGAGCGCTTCCTTCTGCGCGAACGACAGCCCCTCGGTGAAGTCGCTCGGCTTGAAGGTCGGATAGCTCGCCATCGCCAGGACACTGCCGTCCTGCGGGTTCATGATGACCGATGTGCCCGCCGGCGCGTTGTACGGAGGATCGTCACCCTCCGGTACCTGTTCGCGAGCGATGTCGAGGCTGCGCCGAAGCTCATCCTCCAAACGCGATTGCAGGTCGATGTCGATCGTCAGGACCACGTCGCTGCCACGACGCGGCGAGACCGTGGACACGTTGCGCACGAAGTTCGAGAAGTTGTCCACTTCGATCACCCGCGTCCCAGGGACGCCGCGCAGGTCGTCCTCGAAGAACAGCTCAACCCCGAGCTTGCCGATCTCGTCGTTCGATCGATACGGCTTGCCGTTCGGATCAGGAATCCTCGCTCCCTCAGGATCATCGGGGTCCGGGATCGTCCACGTGTCGGCCTTCTCCCGGAGTTCGTTGCCGGTGATCGAACCGACGTAGCCGAGAATGTGGGCCGCACGATCGCCGTAGGGGTAGCTGCGGACCACCTCCTGCGTCACCTGCACGCCAGGAAAGACACTGGGGCGCTCGCCGATGAACACAAGGAGATCCTCGTCAACGTCGCGGGCCACAGGCACGCTCTCGAACCGGGTAAACGACGGGTCTTCGTAGGACCGCAGAAGGTCTGCCAGTTTCGTGAGTTGTCCGGAGTTGGAGAGCTCGCGTGCCAGCTCGGTGAACATCTCGTTGCGGAACGCTTGCTGCTCGCTGCTGTCACGGACTCCTCGATCAACCAATGCTGTGCGAAGTTCCTCGCGGTTGACGGTCACGATCGTCGAAAGCCGGTTGTCCACCAGTACGCGGCCTTTCACGTCCAGAACCCGACCCCGCGGCGCCTGCGTACGAATGGTGCGGGTGATGTTCTGCGTGGCCACTTCCTGCAACTGCTCTGTCTGGAGGGCCTGTAGGTACCAGAGGCGACCGAAGAGCGCGACAAACAGCGAAACGGCGATCACCCCAAGGATGCGAAGACGAAGCCTGGCCGAATCCTCCACGGGACTAGTTCACCACGTTCCGGGCCCGTTCGGCGCTCGCGAAGGTACGGAGCTCGGACACGATCCACTCGTACGGAATTCGCATGGGGAGGTACATCGCCGCGTTGATGAGACCCACCACGATGCCGACCCGAACCAATCCCCACGAGACGTACTGTTCGATGCCGAGGATGCCGAGGCCGAGCCCGTACCCGGCCACGCCGAGAAAGCTGCCGAGGGGGGTGCGGGCGGCCCCGACGATGACTACCCTTGCTCCATGCGCCGCGCGAGCGGGAATGCCCT
>SHLQ01000092.1 GCA_004282895.1 Acidimicrobiales bacterium | reverse complement strand
TGTTCATGTTCGAACGGGCGTTGTGCACGATCGTGCCCTGCAGTCCGTGGTCGTCGGGCAGGTGTACGCCGTGAATCAGCAGCCAATCATCTTCGCTGTGGGGCAGCAGCTGCTCCCAGGTGTCGTTGTCACCTTCGGCCACGTGCACGTGCACGCCGACGCCGTGGGTGCGAGCCATCTCGGCTGCCGCCGCGATCGTGTCATCCGTGCAGGTGAATGCGGCGTGTAGCCCCACCATGCCGCGGCCGCCCTCGGAGAGGAATCGGTCGTTTTCGGCCAATCCCGCGGCCGCGCCTTCCGGGCCATGGCGATCGGTCACGCCGTAGGTGCAGTTCACGCGAACCCCGACCTCCGCGCACGCATCCGCGATAACCGACAGCGACCCGTCGATGGCGTTGGGTGATTCGTGATGATCGATGACCGCGGTGCACCCGCTCTCCAAAGCCGTCAGTGCCGACAGCTTGGCCGAGTGGTAGATCGTGTCGAGATCGAGCGCACGATCGAGGCGCCACCACACCAGTTCGAGGATTTCCGGGAAGTTGGTCGGCGTGCGGGGCGGAGCGGGCATTCCTCGAGCCAACGCCGAGTAGAAGTGGTTGTGGGCGCAGACCAGTCCCGCAGTCTGGTTGGCGTGCATCAGCGGGTCCACCCAGACGCGCGCTCGCGGTTTTTCTCGTTGATAAGAGGAAGCTCGTTGCGCCACACACCGTCGTGGGCATGCATCGCCGCGGCGACGGCGCCGGCTGTCGGCACGAGCCCGATCTCGCCGACACCCTTGATGCCATAGGGGCTGTTTGGTTCGGCCGCCTCGACCAGGATCACATCGACCGGCGGCATGTCCTTGGGTCGAATGATGTCCAGGCTCCGCAGCGTGTCGTTGAGCGGTTTGCCGTTCTCGTCACACGGGAAGCCTTCGTGCAGCGCGTACCCAAGGCCCATGTGTACCGCTCCTTCGACCTGGCCCTCACAGAGCAGCGGGTTGACGGCTCGACCGACATCGTGAGCGGCGACGACATTCTCGATCGCCCCGGATTCCTTGTCCATGATCACCATCTGGGCCGCGTACCCGAACGTCGAGTGGATGATCGGGTTCGCCAGACCCTCGCTCAGCGAGTTGGTCCAGTCGACGCGGTACTCACCTTCGTAGTCGACGCCGACCTTGCAGCCATCCGCCCGAGCCTTTTCACAGGCATCTTTGACCGAGCCTGCACCCATCAGCGTGCCGCGGCTGCCGGTTGTCTGACCGGCCCCGAGCTCACGCGTACTGTCCACGATCACCCGAATGCGTTCGGGTTCGATGTCGAGCTCCTCCACCGCGACCTGCAGCGCAACCGTGTGTACTCCCTGGCCCATCTCCGTCCAGCAATGCCGCACCTCGACCGTGCCGTCTTCACAGAAGTGCACGACGGCTTTGGCGATCTCCTTGAAGCCGTTGCCGAGACCCGAGTTCTTGAGCCCAAGTCCCAGACCCACCGCTTTGCCCTCGGCGACGGCATCGTCGTAGGCGGGCTTCACCGCGTCGAGACATGCCTGGGCACCAAGACAACCTTCATCCATTAGCTGACCCGGACCCCAGGTGACACCGGGTGAGATCACGTTGCGATTGCGAATGTCCCAGCCGCTGATGCCTGCTTTCTCCGCCAGTCGATCGAGGACGCCCTCCATCGCAAACTGGGCCTGATTCGCACCGAACCCACGGAATGCGCCACACACCGAGTTGTTTGTGCGCGCGGCGATCGCCTCCACATCAATGTTGTCGATCACATAGGGGCCCGACGCATGCCCGGCCGCTCGCTCGAGCACCTTCATCCCCACCGAGGCATAGGGGCCGCTGTCCCCAACCATTCGCACCCGCAGCGCGGTGAGTTTGCCGTCGAGGTTGCATCCGGCTTCGTAGTGCATCTGAATCGGGTGACGTTTGGTGTGTACGAGGAAGGACTCCTCGCGGCTGAACGTGGTCTTGACTGGACGGTCGAGCAGCCAGGCAGCCAACGCGGTTTGGCCCTGGTTCGACATGTCCTCCTTGCCACCGAATGCGCCGCCATTGCTAACGAGTTCTGTGACCACCCGTGACGTGTCGATGTCGAGGATTGCCGCGATGTCGTTGCGGTCGTCCCAGATTCCCTGACCGCCGGAGTAGACCTTCAAGCGGCGTTCATCCGACACGTCGGGGGTGTCACCGGAGGTACCGACCACCGGCATGGATTCGCCAGCGGCGACGGGAACGGCGAGCGTACTTTCTGGTTCGACGAAGGCATGATCGATGCGCTGCGTCTGGAAGGACTCACGGATTACGTGTGCGGATGTGGCGAATGCCTCGTCGACGTCTCCGCGCGCATAGGTGGAGGTGGAGAGGATGTTGCCGTCGAGCTCCCACACGGCGTCCTCGTCGGAGGCGATCGCCTCGAGCGGGTTCGTGATCGGTGGCAGAACGTCGTAGGTGATGTTGACGAGGGGTGCTGCCGCCCGGGCAATCGCACGCGTGTCCGCGACAACGAGCGCCAACACGTCGCCGAGATAGCTGGTGCGGCCGCCCTCCGGGATGAAGATCGGCCAATCCTTGTGGATGAGACCGCCCCGCAGTTCGCCGGGCACGTCCGCGCCGGTGAGCACTGCGACAACTCCGTCAACGGCCAAGGCCGCGCTCGTGTCGATCGACACGATGTCGGCCCGGGCATGTTCGCTGAGATGCACCGCTCCATGGAGCAAGCCTTCGGGCATCATGTCGTCGATGAACGGCCGGTCGCCCATCGACAGCAGTGAGGCCTCGTACTTCACGCCTCGAGAACCCACGCCTCGGGGCTGCACGGCGACGGGGGTTCCTCCCGCAGCCAGATCTTCGATTGCATCGAGGATTTTGATGTAGCCGGTGCAGCGACAGAGATGAGCACCGAGTAGCGCGGCCGCGTTGGTGCGGGTGAGGTCGCTGCCTTTCTTGTCGATCATTGCCTTGGTCCGCATGACGATGCCCGGCGTGCAGAATCCGCACTGGAGCGCACCGTGCGCAGCGAACGCTGTGGCCATCCGGTCCCGCTCGTCGTCGTCCACTCCTTCGAGTGTGAGCACCTCGGTGCCTTCGACCTTCTCCAGCGAGGTCTGACAGGAGACCCGTGCCTTTCCGTCCATGATGATCGTGCAACAGCCACATTGACCGGACGGCGAGCAGCCATCCTTTGGCGACAGGATCGCCAGCTCGTCACGTAATGCGGCGAGCAGATGCTCGTGGTGGTCCCCAATGGAGACGGGCGATCCATTCACGGAGAACTGGGTCATTGGCACACTTTACAAAATGTAAAGAGACCGTGCTAGATGTCCGCCACAGTCTTTGCGACCGGGGCCCACAATGGGATCAGTCGGGGTGGACGACACCCTTTTGGGAGCCGGTCCGGTGATAGATCTCGGGGCGGCGGTACGTGTCGAAGTCGAACAACGTGTTCTTGTAGTCCGCGCACCAGTCGAGATCGCAGTCAGCGACGACTAGCTCGTCACCCGTCGTCACGGCCTGCGCAACGATCTCACCCGACGGAGCAATGATCGCCGACTCTGCCAACATCTCGACTCCCTCCTCGGTCCCACACTTGGCAACACCGATTACCCAGGTGCCGTTCTGATAGGCACCAGCCTGCATGCAGAGATGATTGTGAAAACCCTGTAGGGCGTTCTGTCCCGGATCGGGGGCGTAGTGGATCGGCGTGTTGTACCCGATGGCTATGAGCTCAACGCCCTGCAGCCCCATCTCGCGGTACGTCTCGGGCCACCGTCGGTCGTTGCACGTGGCCATCCCCATGATGCCGCCGAACGCCCGATGGACGTTGAAGCCCTCGTGTGACTCCTGGAAGTAGCGACGTTCGAGATGTTGGAAGGCGCGCCACGGCTCGTTGCTGTCATGACCCGGAATGTGCACCTTGCGATACTTCGCCACCGTCGTTCCATCGCGCTCGACCAGAACCGTCGTGTTGAACCGTTCACCGTCGGGAGTGAGTTCGGCGTAGCCCAACGCGAATCCGATGTTGTGTGCTTTGGCGGCGTCGAAGAGCGGCTGGGTCTCGGCACCGGGCATCGAGGTCTCGTAGAAGTGGTCGTGCCCCGAGACATCCTCGGTGTACCACCGGGGAAAGAACGTGGTCAGCGCCAACTCGGGGTAGACGATGAGTTCCACTCCCCGA
This sequence comes from Acidimicrobiales bacterium, assembly GCA_004282895.1. Lineage (GTDB taxonomy): Bacteria > Actinomycetota > Acidimicrobiia > Acidimicrobiales > SHLQ01 > SHLQ01. Next base: position 9,133 of record SHLQ01000092.1, on the reverse strand, counting down.
TCGGCAGCCTCCTCGAGCAGAGCAACGAGTCGTTGTACGACCTCGGCCCGCGATTCTTCGCGCTGGATGGGACCGAGTTGGCCGGCGGCCACGCGGATCACTCTGGGCGACGAGGACATGTGCACAGGTTAACAATCCGTAAAGGAGGATCGTCTCGAGGGCCAACTCAAGTCAGGGGGGCATTCGGTCGATTGGGTACGAACGGCGGTTCGTGGCGGAACAAGTATCGGGCGGATACGACATGGAAGATCAAAAGACACGGGGTCGAGGGCGACCGCCGAAGTTCGACACGGACACGGCGAAAGACCTGCTGATCGATTCGGCGGTGGAAACACTGCTTGATCGCGGCCTCACGCCGGGGCTGACCGCGATCAACCTCGATGAGGCGATCGACGAATCGGGAGTGCCGAGAGGTACGGCCTACAAATTGTGGGGCGACACGGAGCTTGGTCCACTGCAGAACTTTCGTCATGCTGTGCTCCTTCGGCTGTTCACGATGTCACCGGAAACGGGAATCAGCGGCGAGATCCACGAGACCGTGAGCAACGTCCTCGAGTCGCATGTCGTCGAGTTGATGTCCGACGACCCGGTGGTGCGAGCCGGGGCGACACGTCGCGGTATCCGATCGCTGGCAGACACGGTCGATGCGGCCATCAGCAACAACGACCTCTTCCATCTGTACCGCTCGATTTCCTCCGCAGCCGTCGCCATGGGTGGTCTGCCCCCCTACCTTCACGAGGCGATGCGTGACGCGGAGCGCAACATCCTCAACCAGTACGCCTCGATCGCGGGCGAAGCGTTCAAAGCGATTGGGGTGGAGCTCGATCCGTGTTACACGATCGAACACCTGACGCTGCTGCTGACGGCGCTCAACCAGGGCCTGACGTACCGGCCACAGTCCGACTACGGCTCAACCCCGATCATGCGCCCAACGGCGGCAGATGGATCAATGCAGGAGTGGACGCCGTTCGCGGTCGGCGTGGAAGCGCTGTTGCGGCAGTTCCTGCCAGAAGGCTTGCTCTAGCCCGAGCGTTACGAGAGCGGGTTGCCCTTCTCGCCCTGGAGCATCGACGAGACCACGGCTACGGCATCGTCATCAACCGAGCGGCCTTCGATGCCATCCATCCCAAGGAAGAACCCCTGGCCGGCGCGAGCGTCGAAAAGGTCCCGGTCCGTGTACAGCCGCGGCTTGATCATCGCCGGGTCGCCATTTTCTGGGCAGAACGTCATGCAGTTGCCGCATTCGTTGCACAGCTCGCTGAGGACGAAGTACTGCTGCCGGCCCGCGTCATCACCCAGCGACTCCTTGAGCGCGTCCGGAGTCGCAATGGAGAAGAACGCGTCATTCGGACACACGGTGATGCAGAAGTTGCAGGCGACACAGCCGAACATCTCCAGATCGTGCTCCACCTCTCGGGGCAACTTCTCGTTGCCGGCGAGGCTGTAGGCCTCGATCCCCTCGCCGCGAACACTGGCGACGTGTTCCGCGCACGCAGTGGGGTGGCCGTTGCCAACGGCCTGCGCCTGTCGTGCCGCCTTCCAGTCCATGAGGTTGACCTGTCCGCTGTCGGCGACCTCCTTGCTCAGCGCCTTCAGCATCGGCGCAAGCCGACCGTAGCCACCGGGCTTCAGCAAGTCGGAGCAGACGGTCGCCGGATTCACACCCATCGCCAATGTGTCGGCGAGGTTCTCCTTGGTCACACCTGCGGAGAAACTCACCATGATCTCACCGTCGTGTCCGGGAATGTCGAGGAGGTCGGGTAGGGCGGTCGACAACTTGTCAAGCAGGCTCGATGCGATCACGTGGAGCGGCGGGCCGGAGAGGTACATCGTGTCTTCGGGCATCCACTGTTTGGCGTTGTTCACCACGAGCGTGTTCGTGAGCTTGATACCGAAGCGATGACCACGTTCCTTCGCGTACTCGTTCAACTCGCCGATCAACTCGATCCCGCGGTCGAATTGCAGGTCTTCCGCGAACGCCTCTTCCTTGACCTCGACGTCGGTGTAGCCGAGCTCATCGTTGACGATGGCCGCCACCGCCTCGTACCCGAGCAGTGTTGGATTGAGTTTCACGATGACGTCGAGGTCGTGCTCGTCGATGAGGTGTTTCGTGATCGACTCGATCTCGTCGGGTGGGCATCCGTGAAAGGTCGACAAGGTCAGCGTGTCGGCCAGGTGGGTGCTGAATTCCATGTCGCGATGGGCGGCGAACGAGTCAGGAATCTCGGCGCGGAGCGTCTCGATCTCCTCCGAGGCATCGCGCATGTTGCGAATGAAACCCCCAACCTCTGGTGAGGAGATGCCGGCGAGGTCATACCCGACCGACATGTCAAACACATGCGGCCCAGGGTCGGCGCCGACATGGTCACGAAGCGGTTCCCACTGGCGCAGGATGTCGAGCAACATGCTGGCCTTGGCGTACTCGGTGAGGCTCTCCGGAATCCGCAGCTCCTGGCTCCACTCGATGTTGTAGCCGATCGTCTGCATATCGATACACGGACGCTGGATCTCGAGCTCATCGAGAATCTGAATGGTCTTGAGCTCGAACAGTCGAGACCCGCCAAGCCACGACAACACGATGTTCTGCGCCAGCTGGCTGTGTGGTCCAGCGGCGGGTCCGATCGGCGACGCGCAGCGGCGGCCGAGGAAGTCAAAGCCGAGGTCGATGGCGGGGTCGGGCTTCCAGTAGCGCGCGGTCGGCAGGTCGAAGATCTTATTGCGGGTCTCCCACTCGTGATCGATGCGAGTGAGCAGGGCTCCGAGCGACATCGGTGTGAGCGGCGCCGAACTGCCGTGTGGCGTGTAACCCGGGTGCGAGGCGAGTGCGTTCTGCGTCATGTGGTTACCGTACTACTACCGTTTTACAAATTGTAAAGTTTCCGATTCTCGCGGCAAAGGGGTCTGACCCCTTTGGACAAAAAGGGGTCAGACCCCTTTTTGGAAAGTTGGTCAGGTGGCGCTCTGCGACAGCGACAACATGGTGTGGAGCAACACGTTGGCGCCGGCTTCGAGGTCCTCGGGTGAGGTGTACTCGGCCGGATTGTGACTGATGCCGTCCCTGCTCGGCGTGAACACCATCGCCGTGGGACAGACGCGGGCCATCATCTGAGCATCGTGGCCGGCTCCTGACGGCATTCGTTTGACCGAGTACCCAAGGCCAGCCGCAGTCGATTCGACCAGGTCGACCACGGAGGGATCGAAGACCACCGGCTCGAATCGGGCCAGCGTCTTCGTTTCGACCGTGCAGTTCTCCGCGACGGCCGCGGCCGCGAGGAACTCGTGGAAGCGCCGTTCGGCCTCCTGCAACAACTGTTCATCGGTGTTCCGCAGGTCGACGGTGAAGGTCGCCGACGCCGGAACCACGTTCACCAGATTCGGGTGGAGGTTGACCCGGCCCACCGTTGACACCTGGGTGCCACCCAACTCCAGGGCAAGTTCGCGTGCGAACTGCATACATGCAGCGGCCACAACACCGGGGTCGCGGCGCATGCTCATGGGAGTCGTGCCCGCGTGGTTCGACTGGCCGGTGACTTCGACCTCCGTCCAGCTAATTCCCTGCACACTCTCGACCGCACCCACGGTGATCCCCTCGACCTCGAGCACCGGGCCCTGTTCGACGTGGAGTTCGACAAACGCGTGCGGAACCAGCCCGGGCAGAGGCGCGACACCGGCATAACCGATGCGCTCGAGTTCGCTGCCGAGAATCGCACCATCGATGCCTTCGATATCGAGCGCCTCCTCGAGTGGCATCCCACCGACGTAGACGAGGCTTCCCAGCATGTCCGGCGGAAAGCGGGCCCCCTCCTCATCGGTGAAGAACGCAACCGCAAGAGGCCGGTGCGGCGTCACGCCGGCTGCGCGAAGTGATTCCACGACTTCCAACCCGGCAAGGACCCCGAGGTTGCCGTCGTACCGACCACCGGTTCTCACCGTGTCGATGTGGGACCCGCACATGACGGGCGGACCATCGATCTCCCCCGCCATGACCCCAACCACATTGCCGATGCCATCGATGGTGATCGCGAGGTCGAGGTCACGCATCCAGGCAACCACGAGGTCGCGGCCGGCTTTGTCCTCCTCCGTGAGGGCGAGACGAGCGCAGCCTTCGGTTCCGTCGATGGCTCCGATCGCCGCCAGTTCGGCCAGTCTCGACGACAGTCGGCTGATGTCGATTCGAAGGGCGGGGTGAGGCGAAGAGTCCATGTTGCGAAGAACCGTACTCCCATTTTTGTACGGTTTGTAAAGCGGTTAGGTTGCTCACTGATGGGGGAAAGCGCGACGGCTGACGACGCAAAGGCGGAGTTTCTGGTGGAACCCTTCCACGAGGGTTCACCTGGTGTACACGTGCAGGCAGCGATTGCCGCGTTCGACGACCGCGGACTCAACGTCGAACTGGGCCCGTTCTCCTCGGTGGCGTCCGGCGACGTCGAGGCCCTCGCCGACGCCAGCCGCGACATGATCATCAACGCCATCAGCTCCGGCGCCACGTCGGTGCGCCTACAAATCGGCGCCCCCGGTGTGGACCTCTCGATCGGAACTTTGCACGACGCGCTCCAGGAGATGATCCGCAGCGCGGAGCGTGAGATTGGATCCGACAGCGCGAGCTGGTCGCGCGAAGAGAAGCAGCGCGTCGTCCGCATGTTGGACGAGCGAGGGGCCTTTCTCCTACGCGGCGCCGTGGATGACATCGCCGAGGTCATGGGCGTCAGCCGCATCACGATCTACAACTACCTCAACGCCATCGAAGCGAGCGCCGAATGACGCTTCGCGATGTGGACTGATCCCGCACCTGCTCTGTGACAGTGACGCACGCGCTGCTCCTTCTGGCAGCCGGATTGGTGGGCGGAGTCATCAACTCCGTCGCGTCGGGCGGAAGTTTCTTCACGTACCCGGCAATGATCCTGTCCGGACTCAATCCGATTCAGGCGGCCACAACGACGCTGGCGGCATTGACCCCCGGGAACCTGGCGGCCGTGCCCGAGTACTGGCCGGAGGTCCGGGCCCAACGGGAGAAGTACCCACGGCTGCTGGCGCTTGTCTCGGTCGGGTCGGTGGTGGGCATCGTCCTACTCCTCACCACGGGTGCGGACAGCTTCGACACGATCGTGCCGTGGCTCATCCTCGCGAGTGTCGGCTTGTTCGCCATCAGCCCAGCGGTCCGACGTTGGGCCGAGCAGTCCGCCCCTTCCCTAACCGATGGCTTCGCTGGCTGGGGGATCCTGTTCGTGCTGTCGATCTACATGACGTACTTCGGGTCCGGCGTCGGCAACATGTTTCTGGCGATGTTGTTCATCCGAGGCTTCGGCGACTTCCTGAGCGCAAACGCCGCAAAGAACATCATCATGACGCTTGGCACCGTGTTCGCAGCCGTCGCCTACACCCTCGCCGGGCACATCGACTGGGTGCGCGCGATCCCGGTTCTGATCGGCAGTGCGATAGGCGCGCGATACGGCGCTCGGGTGGCACGATCACTTCCGGTGGAATGGATTCGCGCGTTCATCATCGTGTTCGGTTTGTGCGTGGCCATGTGGCAATTCCTCGACTGACCATCTGCAATGCTGGAGCCGATGTCTGCTGATCTCCTCCTCACCAACGCTCGCCACATCGCGACCGTGGATGATGAACGTCGCGAAATCGCGGGAGGTTGGGTCGCCATCACCGACGGACTCATCTCCGCACTTGGCGGATCGGCTGAACCAGTACCCGGCGCCACCCGCACCCTCGACGTCGAGAACTGCCTGGTCACCCCCGGGCTCATCAACGCCCACCATCATCTGTTCCAGAACCTCACCCGGGCCTACACGCCGATGACGTCCGCGCCGTTGTTCGGATGGCTTCAGGCGCTGTACCCCCTATGGACCGCAAACCTCGATGAGGAAGCGGAGTACACCGCGGCCTGGGTCGGCTTGGCCGAGCTGGCCCTGTCGGGGTGCACGACGTCGAGCGACCATCACTACCTTCATCCGGTGCGAGCCGGTGATCTGCTGGGGGCGGAGATCGCTGCGGCTCAAGACCTCGGGATGCGGTTTTACCCAACCTATGGATCGATGAGCCTGTCGGAGAAGGACGGCGGCCTTCCGCCCGACGACGCGGTACGCAACGAGGACGACATCCTTGCCGAGAGCGAACGACACGTGGCACGTTGGCACGATCCGAGCCATGGCTCGATGGTGCAGATCGCGCTTGCACCCTGCTCTCCTTTCACCGTTACGCCCGATCTCATGCGCCGTACAGCCGAGCTCGCCGAACGTCTGGACGTGCGGCTGCACACTCACCTGGCCGAGAACAGCGAAGACGACGAATTCGCCGTCGCCACGTTCGGGATGCGCCCCGTCGACCTCTTCGAGGATGTGGGCTGGCTGACCGATCGCACGTGGGGCGCCCATGTTGTTCGCCCGAATCCGGACGAGGTCGTCCGCCTGGGTGCAGCGGGCGTGGGTGTTGCCCATTGTCCCAGCTCGAACATGATCCTCAGCTCGGGCATCGCCCCGGTGATCGACATGCGCCACGCCGGCTGTTCGGTGGGTTTGGGATGCGATGGCTCATCATCGGCCGATTCGGCGTCGCTGTGGCAGGAAGCCCGGCTCGCGATGCTCCAGGGCAAGCTCGTGTCAGGCGCCGATGCAATGACGGCGCGAATCGCGCTCGAGGTAGCCACACGCGGCGGCGCCGGTTGCCTCGGCCGAGAAGGCGAACTCGGTCAGCTGGCCGTTGGCGCGGTGGCTGACGTCGCCGTGTGGCGACTGGACGGACCCATCTTTGCGGGCGTCCTCGACGACCCCGTGGAGGGGTGGTTGCGATGTGGTCCGACATCGGCCTGGCACACCATCATCAACGGAACCCTGGTCGTCGAGGACGGCCACGTCGTTTCGCCGAAGCTGACCGAAATGCTGGCCCAGCACCAGACAATCGCCCGTCGATTCCAACCCTCTGCCTAACCCAACCCAACCCAAGGCCACCCAACACCATCCGTCCGACTAGATGACCAGACAACTACTGTCCGTGGTGTTGCTGCGTTCAACGACGGGAGTTGATGGTGATTCGTTCATGGTGGCTCAGATGTGGTGCCGTGGTATCGGTCTTGACCATGGTCATCGGGCTTCTCGCCGCGCCCGCAGCGGCGGTAACGCTTGATCCCAACGGTTCGTGGGAGGAACTGGGTGACTGGCCACTCATCGCCATCCACGCCGCACTGACGTCCGAAGGCGACGTCATCACGTATGGCACGCGCGGCGCGTTCGCCAGCCAATCCGGCAGCTTCATCTACGACGTGTGGGACCCGGCGAGTGGTGACGTGGAGGGTGGTCACGACACACTGCAAAACGAAACCCCGACGGACATCTTCTGCAACCTCCAGCTCAACGACCCGTCATCGGGAAACCTCGTGATGTTCGGCGGTGACGTGTTTCTGGATGGGCAGGCGCAGAACTACGGCAATGCCGACATCGTCGAATTCGACGCCACCACGCGAGCACTTTCGAGTCTTCCAGGAATGACCCTTCCCCGCTGGTACGGCTCTGGTGTCACGCTCCCGGACGGTCGTATCTACATTCAGGGCGGCTTGAACGGCGAGGCGTTCCCTGAGGTCTGGGATCCCATCAACGGCGCGCAGGCCCTCGACATGGATACGACCGAGCTCTACTGGTACTACCCCCGGCTGTTCGTTGTCCCCGACGGCAGGATCTTCGGCTTCGATACAAACGGCCGGATGTTCACGGTCAGCCAAGACCTGACGACCTTGACCCAACATGGAAAGTTTGCGTCCAGCGGCGTGGTCGGGGACGGATCAAGCGCCGTGCAGTACGCCCCGGGCAAGATCCTCCAGTTCGGTGGTCGGTCAAACCACACCTACTACATCGATGCGAACGGTCCGGAGCCGGTCGTCACGCGCGGCCCCAACATGTCGGCTCGCCGAAGCTGGGTCGATGCTGTCCTACTTCCCGATGGCCGCGTCCTTGCGATCGGCGGCTCCGGCGTCAAGAACGAGCTGGACGGAACGAAGAAGAGCGCGGAGATATGGGATCCGGCCACCGGCGAATGGACCGAGTATTCGATGGGTGCGGTCGCTCGGCTGTATCACTCGACCGCACTACTGCTGCCTGATGCGTCGGTGCTCGTCGCTGGCGGTGGCGCCCCCGGCCCACTGGTCAACGCGAACGCCGAGATCTACAAACCGGGATACATGGTGACCGCGGGTGGGGTGGAGGCACCCCGGCCGGAGTACTCACTGGACGACACCGAGTACGACGTGGGTGACACGATCACAATTTCGAGCGGCGACGCTGCGCAGGTCGCGAGCGTGCGACTCGTGAAGAACGGCGCGGTAACTCATTCCTTCAATCCGGAGCAGCGTCTGATCGATCTCCCCTTCGCGGCCGCGATCGGAGAGCTTCAGGCGACGATTCCCCTGTCCTCATCCGTGGTTACACCGGGCTCGTACCTGCTGTTCCTCATCGACGGTGCCGGGGTTCCGTCCGAAGCGAAGATCATCAACGTCGCTCCTTCCGAGACCACGGGGCCAGTCGATCCACCGCCACCCGATCCCCCTGGACCAATCGACCCTCCCGAGCCGCCCCCGGTACAACGTGAATGTGCTCTTCGACGGGAACAGGGTGGTGTCACGCTGACGTGGAACGCGGCGGCCGGCACGAATGTCAGAAAGAACGGATCCTGGGCCGGCAAGTTTCCTGAGCTGAGCTGGTTCGATCCAACCGGAGTGGCCGCCGACTTCTACGTCGTTATTGCGAACACCGCCGACGGCAAGATTTCGACGGACTGCATCGATGATGGGGCACCGGTCGATCCGCCGGTGCCCCCACCATCACCGCCACCGCCGCCTCTGGACGGAGAGTGTTTCGTGACCCCTGTCGGCGGCGGAAACTCACTGGTCTTCACTGACCCCGAGAACAACGATGACAACTGGAATATCCGCCGAAACGACTCCTGGTTGACGAAGGTGTTCAACAACAACAGTTATGTCGACATCGAGGGACAGGCGGGCGACTCGTACGAGGTCCGCTACTGGATTCCCGGCGCGGGCCGACAGGACGTGCCGTGTGTGCCCGAGGGAGGACCAGTCGATCCACCGCCCGAGCCGCTTCGGACGGGCAGACGGAGACGCTCCGCGGTCGCC
>SHLQ01000266.1 GCA_004282895.1 Acidimicrobiales bacterium | reverse complement strand
GAGCAGGTCATCGCAGCCCCCGAGTTCGGCACCGACCTCCCGCAGCTGATCGCCGCAATCGAGTCTCAAGGCTGGGCGTACACCTCACGTGGCGACCTGCTCCAAATTGAACTGCCGGCGGCGAGCTCGGCCGACGTTGGCCGTACGGCCAATGAGGCTGGCGTCACCCTTCGGCAACTCACCCCTCAACAAGACAACCTCGAAGACGTATTTCTGCGCCTCACCGGCGGCACCGACGCCGAGCTCGCTGCGAGCCGAGGCCAACAACGAACAACCGGAGCGACATCATGACCGCGACCACCCTCACCACCAAGACAGCCGATTCGATCGCGAGCGCACCTGGTCTGATCGATACCATCCGCTCCGAGTGGATCAGAATCTGGCGCCCCTCGTTCCGATACGGCGGCTTCGGTGTCCTCGCGTTTTTCGCGGTTCTGATCTCGTACTTCATCTACTCGTCGCTCGCAGACCCCAGCTCGGCTGACGGCCTCGCAGGGCCTGGTCGCGCGCCCACAACGGCCGCCGACCTCGAGCAGGCGGGAGGCATGATCCACGCGCTTGGCTCAATCACTTCGCTCGCCGGCATCGTCGTGTTGTCTCTATGGGCGATCGCGGCGGCCAGTGACTACGACAGTGGGCTGATACGGGTCCTCGTCCAGGCTCAGCCATCCAGGCTCAGACTCTTGGGCGGCAAGATCATTGCGCTCAGTTTCTTCACGGTCTTGTTGTCCGCTGCGACAGTGTTGATCACCTCCGCGGTTGCTCGACCACTCGCTCGGGTATACGAGGTCGACACCGAACCATGGAAGACCGACGCGGCAGCCGAGATGGCGTCGGGGTTATTCAACTTCGTAATTCCGGTCCTCGTCTGGGGCCTGATCGGCTTGATGATCGCCGTGCTCACACGGAGCTCGGGTACCGCAATCGGTGTTGGGATCGGCTGGCTCCTCGTCGTGGAGGGCCTCATCAGCATCTGGGCGCCGGACATCACCCACTTGCTACCTGGCGGAACCCTCAGCGCCTTGGCCACAGGCGGGACAGCCGACCTCTCGTGGGCCTCGGCGCTCGGCCTCACGCTTCTCTACGGAGCAGTCGCAGCCTTTGTCTCGCTATTTGCTTTCCGGAACCGGGACATCGTCAGTTGATCGGTGAGGAACGCAGGAATGGTTGTGCAGATTGGAGTGAAGAACTCCCATCGCCGCCGAGATCAGACGACGAGCGTCGTAGCCCCGCCTCCGTTACCCGACAAACCTCCATCCCGCTTGGAACCACATCCCTCAGCATGAAGACACTCAACAGCAAGCGCCCCCATCCGCCCGCAACGGCCCTCCCGAACCGCACTCGGTGGCTGGTCCTGTTCACCACACTGTCGCTGTGCCTCGCTGCATGTGCCGGCGACGAGTCCGAGCCAGCCGCCAGCCCCTCGACCGAGGCAGCCACAACCGAGGCACCGACCGCACAAACTCCAACCACGCAGGCGCCTGACGCCATCGAGCCGGATCCGAGTCCGGATGTGGTCGACAGTCCTGCGATCCTCACGGCCTACCTGGGGGTCTTGGACCTTCCCGCGATAGGAATCGGCCTTCTCGCCGCCGTCTCGGACTGTGAGCAACAGCCACTCGACGAAGGAATGCCGGTCGTGCTGTCACATCGTGTGGATGGAGCCACGCTCGAACCCAGCGACTTCGTCGTGACGACCGTCGGAGGCGCCGCCATGACCCCTACGTGCGCAACGCTGGAACCGGCAACCGAGGACGACGAGCTGCAAACGGTACTCCTCACGGGCCCGCTGGGAAGCAGTGACGATCCCCCGGCCGAAGTCGCGGTGATCGGTGAACTGCTGGCGATCGACGGCACCGTCCTCACCGGCATCGCGACCGACACCATCAACACGTTCGAAACCGGACCGAGATTGGTCTTGGCCCGCCTTGACCCGGCGGGCGCACAGTGTGCCTCGCTCGGCTCGAGCCACGAGATCCAGATGACGTGGGAAGGCGGCGTGACCGGGCCGAGAGGGGCCGAACCTGGCGCAGCCGAACTCGCACGCCTCAGCCTGATCGACATCGACGGCGGATCGCACCCGCTCCTGGGCTTCGACGATCTCGGAGATGGCGACAACTACCTGGTGGCCTGCATCCCACCCGACGTCGAGCCCACCATGATCAAAGCACGTCAGGACACGGTGTACGACCCGACCAACAACCCGAACCCGCCGACCGCCGCCGAGGTTGTGACCCGCCGATTAAACGGGAACACCGATGAATGACCAACGACAGCTCGACTCGGTGGCGTGACTTCAACAACGCGAGCCGCTTACACCCAACCCTTCCACGAGATCTTCCAGGAACAGCTCTGGGACACCATCGGCATGGCGGGCGACGCCTTATGCCGTCAACACGAGGAGGGCAGCGACCGCTTCGCCTTCGGACACGCCTGCCACTCGCGTGACGAGCCGATGGCGCTCGGCGCCATCGGTCAGATGCTCTGGTTGGACATCGAACGCGGCGTGAGCATCGCCCAGTTTCGGAGCCCAGGGCGTCGACGACTCGCTCGACCAAGCAGAAGGTGTTGGGATCGGCTGGCTTCTCGTGGTGGAGAACCGCATTGGGATCACGGCTCCCGACATCACGCATCTGCTGCCGGGCGGGACCTTGAGTGCCCTCGCCGCTGGTGGGACCGCCGACCTCTCGTGGGCGTCAGCGCTGGGGCTCTCGCTCCTCTACGGAGCGGCCGCGGCCTGCGTCTCGCTAATTGCCTTCAGGAACCGGGACATCGTCAGTTGATGTGCTCTATTTCGTGACATCGGACCAGTGGCCCGCGAGGCCGGCTGATCCCGGCTCCAGTCGGTGTCTACAGATTGGGCGATACGGAACTCTGAGCAAGGGAGACGCTCAGGCTGCTGCCAACTCGGCGGTCCAAGGGGCGCGTGTACTTTGGGTTAAAGTCGCCCCTCCGACACACTTGGAATTCGCATTCCACCTGGTCAGAGTGGGCGTCGACGCGTGTACCGCCAGCTGCATCTAGAGGGCGGGTACACGGACCGGCGCGTCGCTTCATCGGTGAAGTGCGTGCGGCTAGGCCACTCGGTCGGGCCGAGGGGCGCTCGATCGGACCGATGGGTGACCGATCGAATACCAGGGGTGGAGATTTCGCGGTTGGTTGGCCGACGAGTTATGGACGCTGGTTGGCGGACGGATGCTGGCCGAACGCCTTGGGGCCTACGGATCGAGGACCTTGGTGAGCCAGCCGCCGATGGGGGCCAGGAGGGTTGGGTTGGAGGTCCTCCGGACTCGATCTGGTGATCATCGTGGTGCTGGGCGTTCCGGGCAGGGCAGGCGGACCACGGCGGTCGAGGATGTGGAGGGGCCTGGCCCGCTCACCGGTGTCAGTCGTCGTTGCGGCTGTTGCCTACTGTCGCACGGTGATTTCGTAGGCGCAGGTGTGGGCGCCGTCGGTTTTGTGGGTGATGCGCTCAACTGTTGCGTCGGGCAGGAGGTCGCGGATGAAGTCGAGTTCGGCGGTGCAGGCTTGTTGGTAGCGGGTGGCGACAGCCCACAGGGCGCAGCTGTGGAGGTTGATTCGGTACTGGTGGTGGCCGAGGGTGTCGGAGTCGGCGAGGTAGCCCTGGGCTTGGAGGAGTTCGGCTACGGCTTCGGGCTCGGTTACGCGGTGGTGACGGACCTCGGACCGTCGGC
>SHLQ01000008.1 GCA_004282895.1 Acidimicrobiales bacterium | reverse complement strand
TCGGTCAGCGGGCGATGCGAGTACTCGATGCTCTCGGCCAACGTCGGGGCAAGTGCCGCCAGCGCGCCGAAGATAGCCGGGTCGGGCTTGAGGTGGTAGCTGTTGTGCGATCCGAGGACCTGCACGTGGTTGATCGCCAGCTCGGTGACAGGTGTCGTCGTCGTGGTGGTTGTGGTTGTTGTTGTGGCAGTCGTTGGTGGCGCGGTGGTTGTGGCTTCAGCCACGGATGTGGTTGACGAGGTGGCAGTCGCCGCATCATCGCTCGACGCGCCGCCGCAGCCAATCAGAAGGGCCGATACCCATAGGAGGCCAGCCAGCGAGGCTCGAAACGGACGCATTCCGCAGTGTTGCACACGGTCGGGAACGACATGTCTCGGGCGCGTGCGGGCAACCCCTCAGCCAGGTTTGCGGAGGTAATAGAACCGCTTCGAAAAAGAGCCCTTCTGCTGGTCATCGATCAGCAGTACTTCCAGACCAGATTCTCGAATGAAGTCGTCGACGTCTTGCACAGGGACGCTGGTCATGGTCATGGACGTGAGGCCCTTGGCGTGCAGTCGCTCGGGAGCCACGCCAGCGACGCGGAGGATGCGGTAGAGACGACGACGAGCCCGGAGTCGGTAGGTCCACCGAGTCTCCGTGATGATGTCGAATACCAGGACGCCGCCGGGTCGCAGTATGCGCTCGAATTCGTGGAGATACCCGATCGCCTGCGTCGCGTTCGGGAGGTGCTGCAGCACGAGAATGGTGTGGACCATGTCGACGGTCCCCGATTGGATCGCATCGATGGTCGCCCCATCGATCCGCTCGAACTCCAGGCCGGATACACCAGCATTCAGGTCACGAGCGAGCTCGACCATCTTGTTCGAGATATCCACTCCCACCGTGCGATCGAAATACGGAGAAAGTGCACGGCTCATTCGGCCGACGCCACACCCGAAGTCCACCGCCAGCTCTCGCGCACCATTCCAGCCGAGGCGCTCGAGGAGCCCCATGGTTGCATCAACCTGATCGCGGCCGGTCTCCCAGAACTCCTCGATGTCCCAGCGATTGCCACGTTTGTCATTCAGCGTCAGGACCGCCCAGAGCGGGTCCATCGATGCGAGCTCATCCCAGTCGCGCGATGACGAACCGAAACGTTGCATGAACCTTTGCCTCCGTGCCACGGCCGTGGCGGCCGGCCATCAGCGTAGCGGGGGGCCGACTGACGGGCCGGCTACTTCGCCAGGCCGCTGATGTGTTCGGCCGCGGGCTTGTGCCGCTCACGATCCGGGTGGGCTGACTGCCAGGTCCGGATGCCGCCTGTCAGATTGCGGACCTCGAAATCGTGCAGCCGGAGCATCCGGGACGCGAAGTAGGAGCGTTGTCCCGAGAAGCAGTGCACGATGAACCGTTTCCGCCGATCGAGTTCTTCAAGGCGGCCACGCAACTCGTCGAGCGGGATGTGTATCGAGCCCGGAATGCTGCTGGCCGATCGTTCCTCGGAACTTCGGACGTCGATCAGTACCTCATCGTCGCCAAGGTGATCGACCTCATGCCATTGGGCGATGTCGACGTCGTTCATGACCACGTTGCGAGCGGCCATCGCCACAAGGTTCACGGCGTCTTTCGGTCCGCCGTAGGCCGGGGCGTAACACAGCTCCAGTTGCGCAACGTCGTCGACCGACAGACCACCTTGGATCGCGGTGGCGAGCACGTCGAGTCGTCGCGCCGCGGATTCGTCTCCGACCACCTGCGCCCCGTAGATGGTTCCGTCCTCTGCGCAGAACACCAGCTTCATGTCGAGGAGCTCGGCGCCCGGGTAGTAGCCGACGTGGGAGAGCGGATGGGCATGCACCGTGTCGAACGAAATGCCGGCCTGATTGAGCTGCCGCTCGTTGAGGCCGGTGGACGCCACGGTGAGGTCGAACACCCGCACGACCGATGTTCCCCACGTTCCGCGATAACGAGATGCCCGGCCCATGACGTTGTCGGCGGCGATGCGGCCTTGACGATTGGCGGGCCCCGCCAGAGGAATCAAGGACCAGTCCTGGGTGACGGGGTTGCGCACCTCGATCGCGTCGCCGACGGCCCAAATGTGGGGATCAGAGGTGCGCATGTGCTGATTCACCCTGATGCCACCCAAGTCACCAACATCGAGGCCGCAGTCACGAGCGAGGTCGACCTCCGGCTTCACGCCGATGCTCAGAATGACCAGGTCGGACGGAATGCGAGAGCCATCGGCCAGCACGACCGTCGACGCCGCGGCATTTTCGTCGGCGGATGGTTCCTCGAACCCGACCACCTTGCTGTCGACCCGAACGTCGATGCCATGGTCGTCCAGCTGTCGCTGCACCCAGAAGGCCATGTCCTCGTCGAGGACCCCCAAAACCTGCGGCGCCGCTTCCACGACCGTGACCGACATGCCGATCTGGGTGAGCTGCTCCACCATCTCCAACCCGATGAACCCGGCACCGACCACCGTTGCGTGTCTCGGCTTGACCGAGTTGTTCCAGTTGATGATGGCGTCCATGTCGGGGATCCATCGCAGCGCGAAGTGCCCGTCACGACCGAGTCCGGGGATCGGAGGTTGAAGAACGTTGGCGCCGGGGGCCAACACGAGGTCGTCGTACGACTCGGTGTAGACCTCGTCGGTGACGAGGTTGCGAATCTCTACCTGCTTGTTCTCGCGATCGATGCTGAGGGCATCGGACAACGTGCGGACGTCGAGGTTGAAGCGGTTCTTCAACCCCTCAGGTGTCTGGACGAGCAGGCTCTCGCGTTTCTCGATCTCGCCGCTGATGTGGAAGGGAAGCCCGCAGTTGGCGTAGGAGACGAAGCTTCCTCGTTCCACGACAATGATGTGCGCGTTCTCGGACAGTCGCCGGGCCCGCGCAGCGACGCTCGCACCTCCGGCCACGCCTCCCACGATGATGATCTTCTTCGGTTCCGTCACAATGATGGACGTTAGCGAGAGGCACCGAACGGAATTCGGGACCTTGGTCCTGAAATGTGCGGCGCTGCCGAGGCGGACTATGCCGAGGCCTGGTCGGACCCGTGTGAAGCCTCGACAACGATGCTCGGACGGCCCGCGATCGAGTCGTGCCCGGCGAACGTCACGGTCATCCCGGCGTGTTTCATCGCGGCCTCGACAACCTTTGGATCGACCGTGGGGAAGTGGTGGCTGTGGTCATCGGCCCGTTTGGAGCCAAAGCTCTCGAAGTCGGGATGGGTTGGGTCTTCAAAGTCTTCATCAACGAGGAGCACGCGGCCGCCGGGAGCGATCACGCGGGCAAGTTCGGCGACCCCCGCGTCGAGGTTGGTCCAGTGATGCATGGTGTTGACCGCCCAGCCGGCATCGATCGTGTCCGCATCGAGGGTTGTCGCCTCGGCGGTGCCATCAACAATGCGCACCCGATCCCCAACGCGCGCCAGCACACATCGCAGCTGAAGAATGCGTCGCATGTACGGCGTAGGTTCCACCGCGACCACACGAGAGCCCGACTTCACCGCGGCCATGGTTCCCGCACCGATTCCTGCACCGATGTCGAGCGCCGTCTCATGCGAGGTCGGGGCCAGCCTGGCGACGACGGCATCATTGACCTCCGACCGCCACATCTTCGGGGCGTGGCGCAGATACCGAAGCATCCCGGTGATGCCCTGATCATGCTCGTGGCCGTGACCATGTTCGTGGCCTTGGTGGTGTTCGTCCGACGAATGTCCTGCGCTGGTCATCGGGTCATTCTGCCCGAGCGGGCGGCATGGTGTCGAGATGCCGAGAATGCGACGTGCGCGACGACGATTGGGCCGAACCCGACGAGAGCGAGGAGGATTGGCGTATGTACGACTTCTATTCCGACACCAAGACGAAGCCGACTCCGGAGATGCGTCAGGTCGTGCTGGATTGCGGGGTGGGTGATGAACAGAAGGATGAGGATCCGACCACGACAGAACTGTGTTCCCGCGTCGCATCACTGCTTGGGAAAGAGGCGGCGGTCTTTCTGCCATCGGGGACAATGTGCAATGAGATCGCCATCAATGTGCACACCCGTCCTGGTGACGAAGTCATCTGCGAGAGGTCCAGTCATGTCGTCAACTTCGAGGCGGGGGGACCGTCCGCGCTCAGCGGCGTCATGATCAATGCGATGGACGGTCAGTACGGCATCTTTGACGAGGACCAGCTGCGAACCGCGATTCGACCCGCGTCGCGCTACGCACCGAAGAGTGCTCTGGTGTGCGTCGAGCAGACCGCCAACATGGGTGGTGGGTCGATCTGGCCGCTGGAGCGGTTGCGGGCGGTGTCCGCGGTCGCGAAGGAGGCCGGTCTTGCGACACACATGGATGGCGCTCGGCTCATGAACGCCGCCGTCAAAACCGAAGTGTCCGCGGCAGACCACGCAGATGGTTACGACACCGTCTGGATCGACTTCACCAAGGGATTGGGTGCTCCCGTTGGTGCGGTTCTAGCCGGTTCGAACGAGTTCATCGCCCAGGCGTGGCGAGTGAAGCAGCGAATGGGCGGCGCGATGCGCCAATCGGGAATTGTTGCGTCCATGTGCCTGTATGCCCTGGAGCACCATGTGGACCGTCTGGCCGACGATCATGCACTCGCCGCGGATTTGGGGGCACGTATTGCTGATCTCAGCCTGGTGGAACGTGTCCTTCCGGTAGCGACGAACATTGTCATCTTCGACATGGCCGCGGAGGCGCCGGCGGCGGCGGAACTGGCACGAGCGCTCGCCGCAGACGACATCCAGGTTGGCGCGTTCGGCGAGCGCCGGGTGCGGGTGGTGACCCATCTCGACGTCACTCCCGAATCGGGCGACGTCTTGATGGAACGGCTCTCGCACCACCTCGATGCGTAGGGGCTTGCCCATTGGTGAGCCGTAACTAGGATTGACGACATGATGATCGCCGCCGTTGGAGACACCGGATACAACATCGTCCTGATTCTCCACATCCTGACCGCCATGGCCGCGTTTGCGCCCGCATTTGCACATCCGTTCCTCAGCGAGCAGTCGAAGTCGCTGGACTCGGCGAATCAGTCGAAGCTGCTCGGATTCATTGCCGCCAACGGTCGGCGCATCTACGCACCGGCGCTTATCGTGACGGGGCTTCTGGGGTTCGGTCTGGCCGGTATGTCGGACAGCGTGTTCAAGATGAGTCAGGGGTGGCTGATGGCCGCCGCGGTCGTCTGGATCGCAATGAACGGTGTCCTGCACGCGATAGTTCTTCCGAGCGAGCGGAAGTGGGCCGACGGCGATTCAGCCGCCGAACAGAAGGTGATGATTGGCGGCATCACCATTACCGTCCTGCTTCTGGTCATGCTCTACCTGATGATCTTCAAGCCAGGGCTCTAGTCCGAGAAATCGCCTTCGGTCTCCACGACCGTCGGCCGAGTCTCCGCGATCCACGCGTCGATCGTGGCCCAATGGGTGAAAAGCCAATCGCCGAACTCGGCTCGGTCGGTTGGGATTTCGGCCGCGGAAA
The DNA here is from genome assembly GCA_004282895.1 of Acidimicrobiales bacterium. GTDB lineage: Bacteria > Actinomycetota > Acidimicrobiia > Acidimicrobiales > SHLQ01 > SHLQ01. Next base: position 33,220 of record SHLQ01000008.1, on the reverse strand, counting down.
CCGACCAGTACGTTGCCTGTACGTTTCGCCGGAGCGGCACGTTCTGCCAGATGGCTTGTAACGAATGCAGATCACCGAGGCCCGCATGAGCCACGAAGACCAGTGTCATATCGTCCCGAGCCCGTACGGCGGCGAGCGCGCCAGCGGTACGCGGTGGCAGAACGTTCTCCATTCCCTCGGCGAGCTCGGCTCGGTGATGGCCACGGGCGTGCAGCGATTCGATTGCGTTGGTCCATCGTCGAGGCGTCCAGTTGCCTCCTTCGGGGAAGATGATGGTGACACTGTCATCGTCCATCGTTGCGCACAGGTTGGCGATCGCTTCGAGCTCCGACGTGCCGTCGCTGCCGCGTCGCTCGAGGAAGTGTGTCGGCAGACGCAGCAGCATGTGATGGAGGAACGGATCCCACAGGAGTTTGTTGGTGCCGAGTATTCGCAGTTGTCGTTTGTAATCCCGGATAACGGTCCTCGCCAACAGAAAGGCATCACCCGGGCCGGCATGTCGAGCGAACGTGAGGATCGGGCCATGGATGCGCTCCGTCATCGGCAGTGTGAACTGGAATCCGAGGTAGAACCGGAGCGCACGAGTGACCAACTCCAACCACAACCCGAAGATGTGGTTGTGGATCCGCTGTGACCGAGGCGATCGAACCTTCCAGCCGAAGCCGAAACCCACCCACAGAAGGAATACCGCGATGAGCCCGAAGAACTCGGTGACACACAGTGCGATACCAAGACCGCCGAGTCGAGAGAACCGCCACTCCTTGCGGTCCACGAGATCAATGATCGCGAGGACCAGGTGCAGGACCGGTGAAAGGAGTGCGACCAGACCCGAGACAACAAACACGATCGGTGTGACGATTGCGACTCGGGCCCACCGGGGCGGAACCCATGTGCCGGAGCTCTTGTTCACTCAGCCCCCCATCCGTTGTTCGGTGTGGTCACTCGACCGACGATTCAACCCTAGGTGATGCCCGATCGATCAGCCTCTGGCTAGTGTCCGAGGAATGGGGTCATCTCCTTCTTCCGATCCGCTGGGCACGGTTGCGTTCGTTCTTGGTGGCGGTGGATTGCGCGGCGCGGCCGAGGTCGGCATGGTCAAGGCACTGGCGGAAGCCGAGATTCACCCCGACATGGTTGTCGGAACATCGATTGGGTCTATCAACGGGGCGATCATCGCCTCCGGGCCGCTCGACCAGATGGCGCTGAAACTGGTCGGTATGTGGGAGGAACTGACACAATCCGGCGTGCTTCGAGAGGGAGCATTCAGTCGGATGGCCAACGTTGTTCGCCACCGGACACACCTCCATACCAATCACTCGATGCGCAAGCTGCTGATCGACTGGCTTCCCTGCTCCACCTTCGAGGAACTCGAGGTTCCGTTCCAGTGCTCAGCTGCATGTGTGGAGACGTCATCTGAGTGGTGGTTCGACTCCGGTTCGCTCATCGATGCGCTGCTGAGCTCGTGCGCCGTGCCGGGTTTGCTGCCTCCGGTGGAGGTCGATGGCCGTCACTTCATCGACGGTGGTGTAGTCAACTCGATCCCGATCTCTCGTGCGCTGGAGCTGGGTGCAACCACGATCTACGTCCTGCACGTCGGCAATATCGACGCGCCACTTCGGGTACCCCGCAATGCGTGGGACGTTGCGTTTGTGGCATTCGAGATTTCGCGCCGGCATCGTTTTCATCGAGACATGGAGAACCTTCCCGAAGGGGTGACGATTCACGTTCTGCCAACGGGTCTCGACCCGCACGCGAAGTTCAATGACCCGTCGAAGCTTCGCTACAACCACAGCCGATCCATCACTCGCGGAATCGAGCGGGCCTACGTGGAATCTGCCGAATACTTGAGGAACGTCACGCCCGCGTAGCCGGCTTGCGTTCGTTTCGCTTCGGCGTTCACGTGGTGCCGTCCTGTTGATCGAACCACTGCTTCGCCTCGCGGGCGATGGAGTCGGGTGCTTCGAGAGGCCCGAAGTGGCCCAACTCATCGTGGCGTGCGAGCACGGCGTGAGCGTACGACTCGGCCAGGTGGATCGCCATGTCCGCGGGCGAGTAGTCATCCTCGGTTGCGCCAGCAGCAACCATGACCGGCAGGGTGGACCCTTCCAACCGATCGACCGTGATCTTGTCCTCGGTTTCGAACGTGAGCGCTTCGTGCTCGGGTGAACAGGCCAGCTCGACCTGCCCGTCGTCCGTGTCGTGGAATCCGTACTCCACATACGCTTCCAACGCGTCGGCGTGCAGCTGGTTGAGGGGCGGGCGTGACCCGTAGCTGGCCACGGCCTCGGCTCGTGACCCGAACACCGCCCGTCGGCGACGTGCGCCCGTGCTCAACGGACTCTCCCCACCCATATCGACGCCCTTTGGCACCACGATCGGCTCGAATACGTACGCGGCCCGGACGGCGGTGGGGTCGATGATCGACGCATGCAGAATCGTGGCACCACCCATCGAGTGGCCAATGGCAAAAACCGGACCGGCGCCGATCGCCTCGATGCAGGCCAGAAGGTCTGCGGCCATTCCCGACCACGCGAAATCGCCGGACGCCGGTGCGTTCGAAGCACCATGACCGCGGAAATCGACCGCCCAGATGTCGAAGTCGCCGGTCAGGTAGCGCGCCATTGGGCCGTAGGCCATGCCATTGAAGCCGGTTGCGTGGCAGATGATGAGCGGCGGCCCGGACCCACCCAGGTGATGCAGCTTCAACACCACGTTGTCGGTGGATTCGACGTCGAGTGTTCGTAGCGGCGAGATCACGTCGCCCATTATGCGCCGTGCGCCCGGAGTTGGTCACCTCACGCACCACACCGACGACGAGACCGTCGTCCGACTGGCGGCTAAGGCATGGGCGTCGACTTCGTGACAATCTGAGACTCCATGACTGATGTGTTCCTAGACACGAACTCGAGAGGCTGACCGATGGTCCGTGATCCGCGATTCGACGTGATGTTCGAACCAGTGCGGATCGGTCCGGTCACGGCCCCGAACCGCTTCTACCAGGTCCCCCATTGCACGGGCATCGGGTATCGGCGGCCGCAGACACTGGCGGCCTTGCGCGAGGTCAAGGCTGAGGGCGGATGGGGCGCCGTATGCACGGAGTACTGTTCGATCCACCCATCCTCCGACGACGACCCGTACCCGTCCTCATCGATCTGGGACGACGAGGACGTTCGGGCGCTCCGTCTCATGACCGAGAAGGTGCACGCTCACGGCGCTCTCGCCGGAATCGAGCTCTGGCACGGCGGAGCGGCCAGCGCCAACCACTACTCCCGTGAGGCGCCGATCGGCCCGTACAGCCGACCCGCCGGCGTCTGGGATCCCGTGCAAACCAAGGCGATGGACATCGCGGACATCGACCACCTCAAGCGGTGGCATCTCGAGGCCGCGTTGCGCTCGAAAGAGGCGGGCTTCGACATCGTCTACGTCTATGCGTCGCACTGGTACCTGCTGCGCCAGTTCCTTCTTCCATCCAATCAACGCCCGGATGAGTACGGCGGTTCGCTCGAGAATCGAACGCGTCTGCTTCGTGAGCTGATCATCGAGACGAAGGCGGCCGTCGGAGATTCGTGTGCGGTCGCGGTGCGGTTCTCGGCCAGTGATGGCGGGCCGGATGACGACCAGGACACGGCGGAACCCCGCAAGATCATGGAGATGCTCGGCGACCTACCTGACCTGTGGGACGTCACCGTGCATGACTACAGCTACGAGATGGGAACATCCCGGTTCGTGAAGGAGGCCGGGCTCGAGGCGACGATGCGCTGGGTCAAGGAAGTGACCGACAAGCCCGTTGTCAGTGTCGGTCGGTTCACGTCGCCGGAAACAATGCTGCGACTCGTCCGTCAGGGTGTTGTCGACCTCATCGGTGCAGCTCGACCATCCATCGCCGATCCGTTTCTTCCCCAGAAGATCTCCGAGGGTCGAGAAGACGACATTCGTGAATGTATCGGTTGCAACATCTGCTATTCGGGTGATCAGACCGGAACGCCCATTCGTTGCACGCAGAACCCGACGATGGGGGAGGAGTGGCGCAAAGGTTGGCATCCCGAACGAATTGCACCGAAGGGGTCGGATTCGTCGGTTCTCGTCGTCGGCAGCGGCCCGGCTGGTCTCGAGGCGGCAACCGCTCTCGGGCAGCGCGGGTATGCCGTCACCCTCACCGAGGCACGGAAGGTGTTGGGCGGGCGCGTCTCTCGGGAGTCGTCGCTACCCGGGCTGGCCGAGTACAGCCGCGTTCGCGACTGGCGGGTTACGCAGATCGACAAGATGGACAACGTCGAGTACTTCCTCGACAGCCTCGTCGACGAGGAACAGATCCTCGAGTTCGGAGCCGACCGAGTGGTCATCGCTACGGGTGCCACCTGGCGCCGGGACGGCACGGGTCGATGGCTCGAGGATCCGGTGCCCGGTTGGGACGGTCCCAACGTCTTCACACCCGACGACATCATGAGCGGCACGATGCCGGACGGTCCGGTGGTCGTGTACGACGACGATCATTACTACCTCGGAGGTGTGCTGGCGGAGAAGCTCAGGTCCGTAGGTCTCGACGTCACGCTTGCGACGCCAGCGAACGAGGTGTCCACATGGACCACCCACACGGAGGAGCAACATCGGATTCAACAACGCGTCCTGAACCTCGGCATCTCGGTCGAAACCGGGGTGTCTCTCGCGTCGATCAGCGACGATTCCGCGATTCTTGAATGCATCTACACCGAACGTGAACGCAGGGTGGATTCAGCTGCGGTGGTCATGGTCACATCTCGGACGCCGAACGATGCGCTGTTCCACTCGCTGAACGGAAAGATTGCCATCGCGCGCATTGGCGACGCCTTGGCGCCCGGCACCATCGCAACGTCGGTCTACGCAGGACATCAGTACGCCCGGGAACTCGATGGCCCACCACTCGAGGGAGTGTCCGTGCGCTTCCGCCGCGAACGGGTCACCGCGCCGTAGTCAGTCCTCCGAGTTCCCATTGCCACTCAGGACGTGGCGGGCGACCTCGGTTATGAGGGCCACAAGAATGCCGATCCCGATCAGCACGTAGAACATCGTGAAGATCTTTCCTGCTGTTGTTTCAGGCGCTATATCGCCGTAGCCGACCGTCGTCAGCGTGATCACGGTGAAGTAGAAGCTGTCCACCCAGGAAAGATCTTCGACCTGGTGATAGAACACCGCGCCCGCGCCAATCAGCGTCAGAGCGAGTGTGACCAGCCCGCGGGCGTGCTCGTCGCGGGCCAAGGACCGGACACCACGGGCGGTGACGCGGATGAGGGCTGCAAGGCCAAGCATGAGAGTGTTCTAGTCCGCTTCGGCCGAATTCGAGCGCACGAGGACTGCGAGCTCGTCCGCCACCTCGGCGCTTGTTCTCCCGGCGGTCGAAACCTGCGGGAAGGCGAGGTACCCGACCTCGCGTTCTGCCAGCAGCTCGCCGATGCGTTGCCGAGGATCGGCGACGCTTAGCAGCGGCCTCTTCATCCGTTCGTCATCGGCGGCTAGTCGGTCGTAAATCTCCTCGGGCGACGCAACAAGACAGAACACCCGACCGGTGCGGGTCAGTGCCGCGACATTGGCCGGGTCGAGCAGCATCCTGCCGCCCGTGGCGATGACCAGGTCATCCTGTCCGGCGAGTTCAGCAGCGAGTGCCCGCTCCATTTCCCGGAAGGCGTCCTCGCCCTCGTTCTCGAAGATGTCGGTGATCGAGCCATGGAGTTGCTCGAGCACCTCATCCGTGTCGACGAACTCCCGGTCGAGCAGCTCGGCCAGCAGGCGCCCGGCCGTTGTCTTGCCAGTTCCCATGAAGCCGGTGATGACGATGTTGGGCGTCGCCTCGATGTCGGCGCTCACGTCGGTCATCCAGCGGATTGTTGGTCGAGGTGGCCCATCAGCGCCTCGAACGCCACCCGATAGCTGTCCCGTCCAAACCCGGACACGACACCGACGCAGACCGCGGTGAGAACCGAGGTGTGGCGAAACTCTTCCCGGGCATGCACGTTGGAGAGGTGGGTCTCGATCACGGGGAGTTCGCAGGCGGAGACGGCGTCTCGAAGCGCCACGCTGTAGTGCGTGAATGCCCCGGGGTTGAAGATGACGCCGTCGACCCTGCCCCGAGCCTCGTGCAGACGGTCGATCAGCTCGCCTTCGATGTTGGATTGGTACGCCTCGATCTCCACGTCGGCCGCGGTTGCCTGCGCCCGAACACCGTCGACGATGTCGTCGAGGGTGTCCGTGCCGTAGACCTCGGGTTCGCGGGTCCCCAAGAGGTTGAGATTGGGCCCGTTGAGCAGCAGAACCGTGCGTGACATGGGGTCATGTTTACCATGAGAGTCGCACCAAACGGTCCGACGGGTGTCGCCTGACGACCTAGCTGGTGCGTCCGTAGAACGTCTGCAGCGCCGATTCTGAAAGGCCGACATCCGGCTGGTCATTGAAGGCGAAGACGACGAGCAGACGGGTGGTGTCGCCCTCGGTTGGCGTCACCCGATGAATGGCGTTTCGACCGCGGAAGAGGACGAGATCACCTGGTTCGGAGTGCAGTGTCATCGATGGTTCCCGCAGATCGAGAACGGCGTCGACGCGGTCGAAGGCCATGTCGCCGGCATCCGCATCGCGAACGGCCGGCACATACTCGAATGCGCCTCCACCCTCGGGGGCTTGGAGCAGCAGTGTGACAGCAAACGACGAATTGTCGAAGTGCCAGCCCAGCTCCTTTCCATCCGGTGCGAAGTGCACGTTGATCGATGACAACGAGTCCGCGTACGGGTAGATGGCACTTATGCCGAGTACGCCGCAGAGGAAGGAACGGAAGTCCGGGTCGTCGTAGACATCCCGAAGGGGCGAGTCGGCCGGGACCTGATCGTCAGCAATCAGACCCTTGCTGCTTTGCACCTGGCGGTTGAAGGCGTGATCTTCTGGAAGGTCTGGATCGCTGGGCGTGAGATAGACGTTGTGCGTGGAACTCGCATAGAAGGCAGCCGCCTCGCGCGGAGCGGATTCCTCGATCACTCGCGCAATCGCTTCCTCTGTGAAGAATCCCTGGAGTACGAGCGCGCCGGTTGCATCCAGCTGGGCTCGACAGCGCGCCGCGTAGTCCGCGTCATCGATGGGGTGCAGAAGGGTATTGAGATGCGGGTTCATACAAATGCTCCCAAGGGTCCAATCGTTTGTCGGATCAATGGCACCCCGGGCCGATACGCGAGGTGATGATGAGATGGTGCCGCGAGTATGACGGCGTGTCCAGAGGCGCCCGGGGTCAGGTGTCCGATGTCGGTTCGCTGCAGTGCGGCCGCTCCGCCCAGGGTGACGGCCTGGATCGCCTCGTCGATGGTCATGTGCATTTCGCGCACGGCAATCGCGATGCAGAACGAAATCGATGTTGTGTAGCTGGAACCGGGGTTGCAGTTGCTGGCGAGGGCGACGGTCGCCCCGGCGTCGATGACCCGTCGAGCATCGGGGTAGGGCTGGCGAGTCGAGAAGTCGGCCGCGGGAAGGAACGTCGCGACAGTGTCGCTTCCGGCCAAGGCCTCGATGTCGGCGTCGGTGAGGTGGGTGCAGTGGTCGACGGAAGCGCATCCACACTCAACCGCAAGTTGCACACCGGCACCTGTTCCCAACTGGTTGCCGTGCAGGCGCAGCCCGAGCCCCGCGGCGCGACCGGCCTCGAGCACGGCCCGACTCTGGTCCTCGTCGAACGCACCCTCCTCACAGAACGCGTCGATCCATTTGGCGTGGGGCGCAGACGCGGTAAGCATTTCGTTGCACACGAGCTCGATGTAGTCATCGGCTCGGCCCTCGTACTCGCTGGGGAGCAGGTGCGCACCAAGGAACGTCGTCTCGGTCGTGTAGTGCTCTGCGACCTCGAGCGATCTGGCTTCATCGGTGACGTTGAGTCCGTAACCCGACTTGATCTCGATCGTGGTGGTGCCGGCTCGATGGGCCTCGGCCAGGCGCAGCCGGACAAGTCGGTGAAGCTCGTCGGTGGGAGTGGCGCGTGTGGCGTCGGTGGTGACGCGGATTCCGCCGCCGTCGTATGGTTCGCCCGCCATCCGGGCCGTGAACTCCTCGGCTCGGTCACCGGCAAACACCAGGTGCGTGTGGGAATCGACGAAGCCCGGCAGGACACACCCGCCCTTCGCGTCGATCCGGGTGTCGCCGTTCGCTCCCGCCGGGCCCATGGCCTCGACGGCGCCGTCGGTGATCACCAGCGACGCGTTCTCGATGATTCCGAGGGCGCCGCGTCCGACGGTGGGGTCGTTCGTGATGAGCGACCCGATGTTGTCGATGACGAGGGATTCGGTCATTTGGCCTCCCGATGGAATTCGACATGAAACCGCGTGTGGTCGTTCACTTGGATGTGATGAGGCCGCGTCGGCGGAATGACCTGCATGCCTCCCGCCGTGATCGTCATTGATTCTTCAGGTGTGTCCTCGAACGTGAACTCGACCGACCCTTCGCTCACGACAAGACGGCCCCAGACCCCTTCGGCCACCTGATGGGCCTGCAGCAGGCCGGCAGGCACGGTGGCCGCGTCGAACTCGGGTGTGGATCGGACGTACGTGACCGAGTCTGGAAGTGTGAGTTCGCCCGTCATGACAGCACCGCTTCGATCGAACGGCGAAGCTCGTCGGCGACATCGATACGAACGTGTCGGCCGTCGGCGACGATCCGTTCGCCATCGACGACAACCGACGTGATATCGCTGGCGGTGGCGGCGAAGACCGCTGTCTCCATCGCGAGGTTGGGCGTGGCTCCGGCCGTGCGCACCGAGTCGAGAGAAATTGTGGTGAGGTCGGCCCGATTGCCGATGGTGATCTCGCCGGCGTCGGCCCACCCGAGTCGATGGTGGCCGACGCGTGTCGCCATCGCGAGCAGCTCGGGCGCGGCGTGCAGTCCCCGCTGCCGCGAGCGAAGCCGTTCGTCGAGCTCGACCGCTCGAGCTTCGATCAGATGGTCGACTACGGCGTGCGAGTCGCTTCCGAGACTCAGTTCAACATTCGCGGCGACGAGCTCTGTCGTTGGGCCTATGCCATCGCCAAGATCGCGTTCCGTCGTCGGGCACATACACACCGACGAGTGCGTGGAACCAAGCAGCTCGATGTCGTGCTCGGTCAGGTGGGTGGCGTGTACCGCGGTGAAGGAGGGTCCGAGTGCGCCCGCATCGGCCAGAAGTGCCGTTGGGGTGCATCCGTGATGAAGCGCACACTGCTCGTTCTCGGCCACCTGTTCGCTGACGTGTGCGTGCAGGGGAGCGTTGGCGTCGGCTGCCCATTCGGCGGCCACCCGAATCGCAGCGGGATCCACCGCCCGGACGCTGTGGATCGCCGCGCCGACCTGTTGTCCTGACTGCGCCTGCAGCTCGTTCACCCGATCAGCCCAGACATCGGCGGACGAATCGCGATAACGGATCTGGGCCCCGGAGGCGGGTTGATAGCCGCCATCGTCCAGGCCGCCGTGAAGATAGAGCGTGTCGAGCAGCGTGATGCGTATCCCGGCCTCGGCGGCCGCGCTCAGCAGTGCTTCGCCCATCACATTCGCGTTGTCGTAGGGAGTGCCGTCGGGCTGATGGTGCACGTAGTGGAACTCACCCACAACCGACATGCCGGTTGTGGCCATCTCGGCGAAGACGGCGCGGGCGAGGCGGTGGTAGTTGTCCGGGTCGAGTCGCTCGGCGACGGTGTAGATGAGCTCGCGCCACGTCCAGAACGTGCCGCGATCAGCCTGAGTTCGCGACCGAAGCGCTCGGTGGAAGGCGTGGCTGTGGGCGTTGGCGAAGCCGGGCACCGAGAGCCCCATGAGCTGTGTCGCCTCGCCCGGATCGCTGTTCGCCGTGACCGAACTGAACCGACCATTTTCGACGCCAATAGCGACGCCGGATTGCACCCGACCATCAACAATCGCGTGCTCACACCAAAAAAGGGGTCTGACCCCTTTGGCGTGGTCATGAGCCCACTCGGTCGACGAAGGCGGTGATGCGTTCGATGAATGCGTCTCGGTGGTGGGCGTTGAATTCGTCCCACGTGGAGAGTGTTGTGGGGTCATCCACCTTGTCGATGAACAGCACACCGTCGAGGTGGTCGCACTCGTGTTGCCACGTTCCTGCCGTTAGGCCTCGTTTGATTTCGTCGTGTTCGTTGCCTTCACGGTCGAGATACCGGACACGCACGTTCACGTGTCGCTGCACGTTGCCGCGCATGGGAACGGAAAGGCAGCCCTCGTTGATCTCGACCAGCTCGTCGTCGAGCGGTTCGATGACCGGATTGATCGCAATGGTCAGCGGGATCTTCGGCTTGTAGGGGTAGCGGGGGTTTTCACCGACCTCCATCACCGCGATGCGCACGTGTTCGCCGATCTGCGTGGCCGCGAGGCCCGCACCGTTGGCGCCTCGCATCGTGTCGATGAGCTCGTTGATCAGCCGCTGGACGCGCTCCGAGCCGATCTCGGCCGGGTCAATCTCGGCCGCCACGCGTCGAAGTTCCGGATTGCCGATCGTGAGGATTTCGCGGACGGTCATGACCCAGATTCTGCCGAATCGATCATCGGTACGTGGACCCCACGCTCGGACGCAACGGTCACCGCTTCCTCGTAGCCGGCGTCGACGTGGCGAATCACACCCATCCCCGGGTCGTTGGTCAGCACCCGCTCGAGCTTCTGCGCCGCGAGGTCGGTGCCATCCGCGACGCTGACCTGACCCGCGTGGATCGATCGCCCGATGCCGACCCCGCCGCCATGGTGCACGCTCACCCAGGTCGCACCGGAGCAGGTGTTGACGAGTCCGTTGAGCAGCGGCCAGTCGGCGATAGCGTCGCTGCCGTCGATCATGCCTTCGGTCTCACGATAGGGCGACGCGACCGAGCCCGAGTCGAGGTGATCCCGACCGATGACTACTGGCGCCTTTAGCTCGCCGGTGCGCACCATTTCGTTGAAACGGAGTCCGAGGCGGTGGCGTTCGCCGTAGCCGAGCCAGCAGATACGCGCGGGGAGTCCCTGGAACGCGACGCGTTCACCCGCGAGACGAATCCAACGGGCAAGTGGTTCGTTGTCGGGGAACTCCTCGAGCACGGCGCGGTCAGTCGCAGCGATGTCGGCCGGATCACCCGACAGCGCCACCCAGCGGAATGGGCCCATCCCTTCGCAGAACAGCGGCCGGATGTACGCCGGCAGGAAGCCCGGATACTCAAAGGCACGGTCGAATCCGCCGAGTTTGGCTTCGGCTCGAAGACTGTTGCCGTAGTCGAACACTTCGGCGCCGGCGTCCATGAACCCGACCATGGCCTGACAGTGTGTCGCCATCGCAGCTTGGGCTCTGCGGGTGAATTCCTCCGGGTTCTTGGCCTTCATGTCCGCCGCAGCTTCGGGCGAGAGATCATTGGGCATGTAGCTGAGCGGATCATGGGCACTCGTTTGATCGGTCACGATGTCCGCGTCGATGCCGTCGGCCAGCAGACGGGGGAGGATGTCGGCCGCATTGCCGAGCAGCCCCACAGAGAGGGGAGTCTTGTTGGCCTTGGCTTCGGTGACGCGTCGGATGGCGGAGTCGTAGTCGGGCGCGACCTCGTCGAGGTAGCGATGTTCGACGCGACGATCGAGCATGTGTTGATCGACATCGATGATCAGTACAACACCGTCGTTCATCGTCACGGCAAGCGGCTGGGCTCCGCCCATACCGCCGGCACCGGCAGTGATCGTCAGCGTGCCCGCCAACGACCCGCCGAAACGTTTCCGAGCGATCTCGGCGAAACACTCATAGGTGCCCTGAAGGATTCCCTGCGTGCCGATGTATATCCAGGAGCCGGCGGTCATCTGGCCGTACATCGTCAGGCCCTGATGTTCGAGGCGGCGGAACTCATCCCAGTTCGCCCAGTCGGGGACAAGGTTCGAATTGGCGATCAGCACCCGAGGTGCCCACTCGTGGGTTTGCAGCACACCCACCGGTTTCCCGGACTGCACGAGCATCGTCTCGTCGTTGCGCAACGTCGTGAGGGTTTTGAGCAAGGCGTTGTAGGCCGGCCATGATCGGGCGGCGCGACCTGTGCCGCCATAGACGACGAGCTCGTCCGGGTTCTCTGCCACCTCCGGATCGAGGTTGTTCTGCAGCATGCGATAGGCGGCTTCCTGCGGCCACGCCATACAGCTCAGATCGGTTCCCCGCGGTGCCGAGATGTTCTGGACAGGTTGGCCGATGTTTCCGAATGACATGTGCGCTCCCCGGGCAGGTTGATGCTTGCAGTTTGTTTACGAGATCCGTAGGTTGTCAAGAGACAACAAACAATGTCATTGAGTGACAATCCTGGTGAATGGCAATGGATGGTTGGTATGACTGCTGCAACCGAGACCACTGAGGTGCCTCGTTCGATCGGACGGGTGCTCGACCTGCTCGAGGTTGTGTTGTCGGAAGGCGAGTGCAATCTCACCACCGCTGCGGCGCTCTCGGAGCTCACTCCGACGACGGCACTGCGCCACCTCCGGGCGCTCGAGGCGCGGGGGTACGTGAGCCGTGATGCCGACGGCCAGTTCCGCGCGGGGCCCACGCTCTTTCGGATCGCCGCAAGTCTTCGCAGCGACGGCCCGATCGATCGTCTCATCGCCGCAGCGCAGCCATATCTCGACGAGCTTGCGGCCCTGACCGGCGAGTCCACCTACCTCGCGGTCGGCGACGGCCGATCTGCGACGTATGTTGCCGCCGCCTCAGGAACACACGCCATCCGCCATGTCGGCGGGGTGGGTCAACAGGTGTCTCTCGACGGCACGGCCGTTGGCGCCGCGCTACGCGATCCCGGGCAGGTGTGTGTACGGAAGGGCGCGGTGGAAGACGACATCACCGCATTGTCCCTGGGCCTGCCGGTGGTGGACGCCATGCAGGTCGCGGTGTCGGTGTTGGGCCCGGCCCATCGCCTGAAGACCACCAGACAGCGACGCGCCGCCTCAGCGTTGACCAATGCGGTCGCGTCCTTGACACGAGATCTACGACTTGGAGAGGAGGTGGCCTCATGACGGTCGCACTCAACGGACCAGGAGTCACGATTGCCGATGTGGAGGCAGTGGCCCGCCACAAGGAACCAGTCGACCTGACGCCAGAGGCCATCGATCGAATGGCCGCGGCTCGCGCGATCGTCGAGGACCTCGCCGTGGGTGATCCCAAATACGGCATCTCCACCGGTTTCGGCGCGCTCGCAACCGTCTCTATCCCAGCGGATCGACGGTCGGCCCTGCAGGTCGCGCTCGTGCGCTCGCACGCCGCGGGTATGGGTGATCCGGTCGAGGACGAGGTTGTGCGGGCGATGGTGTTCCTTCGGGCTCGAACACTCGCTCTGGGCGCCAGCGGAGCTCGTCCGCTCGTGGCGCAGGCGATGGTCGACCTGATCAATGCTGGCATCACTCCGATCGTCCCCGAGTACGGCTCGCTCGGGGCCAGTGGTGACCTCGCTCCGCTGGCCCACGGTGCGCTCGCATTGTTGGGGGAGGGGCATGTCGTCGTCGACGGCGAACGAACCTCGGCAGCTGATGCACTGGCCGCAGCCAACCTTGAGCCGATCACCCTCGCCGAGAAGGAGGGTCTGGCGGTCACGAACGGGACCGATGCCATCCTCGGCATGTTGTGCCTGGCCGTCGTGGACGCCGAGCGATTGTTGACCCAGGCGGACATGATCGCAGCGATGACCGTGGAGGGTCTGATGGCGACCGCGGCACCATTCGCCGCTGACCTGCAGGCGCTTCGACCACACCCGGGGCAGGCCGTCAGCGCGGCCAATCTCCGGGCGATGCTGGCGGGCTCGCCGATCGGTTCCAGCCATGCCACCGACGACCCTCGGATACAGGACGCCTACTCGATTCGCTGCACGCCTTCGGTGAACGGTGCCGCTCGAGACACGCTCACCCATGTCCGCCACGTGGCCGAGCGTGAGCTCGCCTCGGCGATCGACAATCCCATGGTGCTACCCGACGGTCGCGTCGAGTCCTGTGGGAACTTCCACGGTGCACCGCTCGGCTTCGCGGCCGACTTCCTCGCCATCGCGATCGCAGAGGTTGGGGCGATCGCCGAGCGCCGCATGGATCGGCTACTCGATCATGTGCGCAGCCATGGTCTGCCTCCGTTCCTGGCCAACGAGGTTGGCGTGGACAGCGGCCTCATGATCGGGCACTACACCGCCGCGGCGATGGCGTCGGAGAACAAGCGGCTCGCCGCGCCGGCATCGGTGGATTCGCTACCCACTTCGGGGATGCAGGAAGACCACGTGTCAATGGCCTGGCATGCCGCTCGGAAACTGCGGACCGTCATCGACAATGTTCGGCGAATCGTAGCGGTCGAGTATGTCGTCGCGGCGCGAGCGATCGATCTGCGACGACCGTTACTCCCGGCGGCAGCCACAGGCGCGCTGGTCGACCTTTTGCGGGCGGACGTGGATGGACCTGGGCCCGACCGCTACCTGGCGCCCGATCTTCGTGCCAGTGAGGAGTTGTTGAAGACCGATCGGCCGATCGTCGTGGCTACAGCTGCGGGCGCGGACCTGCAGACGTGAATGGGCGATTTCATCGACACCCATCACGGCTGTTTCTCGGCGACTAACGTTTGTAGGGACGTGACGAAGGCGGTGCGATGACCGACGACAACACAACTCCCGAACCGGGGATGTATCCGGTCCCGGGGCAACCGGGAATGCAGGACTGGTGGGACGGCGCCGCATGGCGCGGATCACCCGAGCCGATTCCACCACCCACCGCGCCGCCACCTGCGGCACCTGCGCCACCTCCAGCCGCGCCCGCTCCGCCACCCGCGATGGCCCCACCGCCTGCAGCACCGCCGTCGATGGCCGCACCCTCGACGTCGCCTCCGCCCGGCTATGGAGCGCCAGGCGTCACCCCAGCCCCGCCGAAGAAGAACCGCACCGCCATGTACGTCATTCTGGGGATTCTTGCGTTCCTTGTGTTGGGTGTTGTGGGTTGCACCGCGGCGATCATCATCGCCTCCGGTGATGCCATCGAGGAGATCTCGGACCAGATCGACCAGCGTCAGGACGATGAGATCATCGTCGAGGAAAACACCGAGATTATTCGCTGCGAGCGAAACGATGCCGGTCAGGCTGTCGTCGAGGTCGAGTTCGTCAGCACCTTGGACGAAGAGCGGGGTTTCATCTCGGTGGAAGTCAACTTCCTCGATTCCGGTGACGTGGTTGTCGGCAACGCAACGGTGATCTTCAACAACATCAGCCCGGGCCAGACGGCGCGGGGTGAGGCCACGGACTTCTCGATGTCGGAGACCGCAGAGATCGACCGGTGTGAGGTCACCGATGGGATCGTGCTCTAGGCGGGCACCCGGCTGACAACATGGCGGACATACTCCGCAAACGCATCGGGGTGACTGCGGTGTGCGCCGTGCGCGGACGCCTCGATGACCCGCAGGTCGGCATCGGGTAACTCCTCGGCGAACTCGCGCACCGACTGTACGTGGTAGTCGGTCGAGTTGCCTCCGTGACCCATGGTGACGGGAGCGGTGACGTGAACCGGATCGAAGATGGGTCCATCAAGACCAACCTCGAGATCGTTTCGTAGTGCGTGTCCTTCGGTCAGGTACTGATCCTGAAGATCCTCCGTGATGCGATCCCAGCTGCCCGGGCCGATGATTCGCTCGTGGAAGTTGCGCACGATGTCGTGGTCGGTCTCGTCCGCCTCCGGAATCCACATGTCCGGCCACCAGTGATGCCATGGGGACGGTGGTTCGAATGCGCCAACGGCCACCACCTGGGCGGGGTGAACGGCTGCGGCATGCAGGGCGACCAGTCCGCCCATGCTGTGGCCGATCAGCACTGCTGGTTCATCGCCAATGATCTGGAGCAGGTCGGCGGCGTGTCGACTGAAATCGCAGGTCATGCGCGCTCGGCGCGATCGTCCGTAGCCGCGACGGTCGTACATGCTCAGCCGCAGGCCTTCGAGGCGACGTGCCGTCCGCCGAAACGAGTTGTGCCGGTCCATGGCGCCGTGGATGAAGATCACCCGCGGTTGGTCGGGATCGCCAGGGTAATTGGCGACGAAGAGAGCCGGTTCGGTCATGGCCTCACCGTAGGTCAGGAGAAGTCGACGTCGAACGCGCCCATGTCGCCGTAGTCGAAGCGGAACCGGTCGCCCGCACGAATATCGATTGGTCGGGTGAATGAGCCCGCCAGAATGACCTGGCCTGCCTCAAGGTGGAGACCCTGTTCGGCGTACCGTCGGGCCAGCCAGACGATGCCCATTGCAGGGTGACCCATGACCCCCGCAGCCACACCCGTCTCCTCGATGATGTCGTTGCGGCTGGCCAGCGCGGAGATCCAGCGCAGGTCGACATCTCGCGGTGCAACTCTGTCGCCGCCGGAGATGATGCCGCCATCCGCCGCGTTGTCGCTGATTGTGTCCACGACCGTTCGGGTTCGTCCGGTCTCCGGGTCGCGGCGAAAGGAGCGAGCGGCGATCAGTTCCACGGCAGGCTGCACGAACGCGGTGGCATCAAGCACGTCGTCGACCGTTAGCTCGAGGCCCGCCAGATCCCGGCCCAGCGTGAAGGCGAGTTCTACTTCGAGCTTTGGGTCAAGGAAGTCCGACGCAGCCAGAGTTGTGTTGGGTTCGAAGACCATCGCATCGGTGACAAAACCGGAGTCCGGTGTCGTGATGTTCATCGCCTGCTGCATGGCGCGGGAAGTCAGCCCGATCTTGTGGCCGACCAGGTTCTCGCCCCGGCTGAGCTTTAGATCGAGCCACGCGGCCTGGACCCGGTAGGCGTCGTCGATCGTCATGTCCGGGTGCAGGCTTGTGGTCTGGCGAATCTGGGTGCGGGTCCGCTCGGCCTCGTCCAGCAGTGCGGCTTCGGCGGCGACGTGATATTCGGACAAGCTCATGAGGCTGCCTCCTTGGCGTGGGAAAGATCAAGGTCGGCCAGCGCATGCAGTTCGGCCAGCAGCTCTCGAAGACGGTCGGCGCCGAACGCTGCTTCGAGCGCGCCGTAGGCCTCTTCTGATGTCGGGGCCACCTTGCGGACGAGTCTCAACCCATCGGTCGTCAACGTGATGTTCGCCCGGCGTTGGTCGTGCTGCGCGGTGGTTCGGGCAACGAAGCCTCTACCTTCCAACGTGGACAGGATGCGGCTGAGGCTGGGCGCAAGGAGAAACGTGTGGTCCGCCAGTTCGCCTACCTGCAAGGGTGCGTCGGCGGCAGCAAGTGCGCGAAGCACCCGCCATTGTTGTTCGGTCAGTTCATGTGCAGCCAGCAGTGGACGAAATCGACGCATGGTCGTCTCCCGCGCCTGAAGCAGCGCCATCGGCAGCGATTCGTCGAACGACCGCATTGGAATCTTCATCGTGGCTCCGGGGCGGTGATGTCGCTGCCTTCGGGGAACTCGTCGGCGACGGTGTTGCGGAGCGTGCCGAGCTCCGGGACGTTCACCTCGATGACGTCACCCGGCTCGAGCCAGATCGGCGGATCGAAACGCGCACCGGCCCCTGTCGGCGTACCGCTGAAGATGATGTCGCCCGGTCGCAGCGTCGTGAACGTGGACAGGTAACTGATCTGATATTCGATCGGATACTTCATCGTCGCGGGGGTGTCGTCTTGACGGACCTCGCCGTTGACCGTTGTGGTCAGGTGCAGGGACTCGAAGTCGCCAATCTCATCGATCGTCGTTAGCCATGGACCGATCGCGCCGCTCGACTCCCAGTTCTTGCCTTGGGTGACATTGAACTTCGCATGACGCACCCAGTCGCGAATCGTTCCTTCGTTGCCGAGGGACAAGCCGGCGATGTGATCGCGGGCGTCGGCCTCCGCGATTCGGCGACCCTCCTTCCCGATCACGACGACGATCTCGCCCTCGTAGTCGAGTTGTGGGCTTTCGGGCGGACGAATCAGATCCTGTTCGTGACCGGTGAACGAGTCGGGGTAGCGCACAAAAACCGACGGGAAGCTGGCATCGCTCTTGTCGGCGTACTCAGCGCTGCGCCCGCCGTAGTTGACGCCGATGCAGAAGATCTTGCGGGGCCAGTGCAGCAATCGTTCGAACGTGATTGCGTCGAGCGGATGATCTGGTTTGTCGTCGATGAAGCGGGCCGCATCACCGACACGGTCCTTGCGGATCAGCTCGTCGAGGTCTCGAATCCCCCGAAATCGGGTGTCCAGGTCGATGACGCCGGTTCCGTCCTCGGTCAGCAGCCCGAAGGCGGAACCCGAATCGGTGGAGTAGGAGAGCAGTCGCATGATGATCCTTTGCCCCAATGGTTGAAGTCTCGGGCTTGTCCCGAGATACTACACATGTTAAACAATTTCTGATCCCAAAGGAAACTCATGCCCCACACAACGATCGAGTACACAGCCAACGTGGCAACTCACCACGACGTTGATGCTCTCGTTGGTGCGATTCACGATGCCGCACTGTCGCTGGAGTTGGCGCACATCGGCGGCTACCGCACTCGAGCCGCGCAGCGAGACCTGTACCGCGTGGCCGACGGTGATCCGAACTTCGCATTCATCGCGATGACGGTGCGGATCGGTCCAGGGCGACCCGACGACGTCAAGCAAGAGATCATCATGACCCTGCTCGACGCGGGTGAGGCGCAGCTCGCCACCGAATCGAGCCCACTCGTCGTCGCATGGTCACTGGAAGTGCAGGAGATCGATGCGAACTTCCGGGAGAACCGCAACCACGTCACCACGAACATCAAGGAACGCTGAGGTCACCATGGCATCCACGCACACGCTCGAAGAGAACCTGACTGCCGCCGAACAGCACCTGGCCCGGTTCGCGGCTGAGCCGCTGCACCATCTGATCAACGGCGAGTTGGTACCGAGCGTCTCGGGTGAGACCTTCACCAACGAGTCACCGATCGATGGGAGTCACCTCGGTGATGTCTCGGCGGGCGACGCGGCCGACATCGATGCAGCCGCGATCGCAGCGGCGGAAGCTTTTGGTGTCTGGAGCACGATGCCGGGAACGGAACGCAAGGCGATTCTGCATCGAGTGGCCGATCTGATCGAGGAGAACGCCCATCGCATCGCCGTGACCGAATGTGTCGATACGGGGCAGACGATGCGGTTCATGAGTGCAGCCGCGCTGCGCGGCGCCGCGAACTTCCGGTTCTTCGCCGACCGCGCACCCGCCGCCAGCGACGGGCAGTCGCTGCCCGATGCGCATCACATCAACTACACGAGCCGCAAGGCAATCGGTCCGGTCGGGGTCATCACCCCGTGGAACACCCCCTTCATGTTGAGCACGTGGAAGATCGCACCGGCACTGGCCGCCGGATGCACGGTGGTGCACAAACCCGCAGAGTGGAGCCCCTACACCGCCCATCTCCTCGCTGAGATCGCTCTCGAAGCCGGTCTACCGGCCGGTGTGCTCAACGTGGTGCACGGTCTGGGGGAGACCGCCGGCAAGTCGTTGACGGAACATGAAGCGATCAAGGCGATTGCCTTCGTGGGGGAGTCGAGCACGGGATCGATGATCCAAGCCCAGGGTGCGCCGACACTCAAACGGGTGCATTTCGAGCTCGGTGGCAAGAACCCGGTCATTGTCTTTGACGACGCCAACATCGAACGTGCACTCGATGCCGCAGTGTTCATGATCTACAGCCTCAACGGCGAACGGTGCACGAGCAGCAGCCGAGTCCTGGTGCAGGAGAGCATCTACGACGATTTCGTCCAGCGGCTCGCGGAGAAGATGAAGGGCGTTCCGGTCGGTCATCCTCTCGACCCATCGAGTGTGATCGGTCCGCTCATCCACCCTCGTCACTACGAGAAGGTGTGCAGCTTCAAGGACATCGCCACGGCCGACGGCGCGACGGTCGTCGAGGGGGCATCCTGGGATGACGCGCCCGAGGGCGGCAACTGGGTCTCGCCGATGCTGTTCACCGGCGCCCGCAACGACATGCGCGTCGCCCAAGAGGAGATCTTCGGCCCCGCGCTCACCGCGATTCCGTTCACGGACGAGGCGGACGCGATCAAGATCGCCAACGACGTCGAGTACGGACTGGCCGGATACCTGTGGACCTCCGATGTTGGTCGTGCCCTTCGGGTTTCCGATGCGCTCGAGGCGGGCATGGTGTGGGTGAACAGCCAGAACGTGCGCCATCTGCCCACCCCGTTCGGCGGCACAAAGCGCAGCGGCATCGGACGTGACGGGGGAGACTGGAGCTTCGACTTCTACATGGAAACGAAGAACGTGTCCGTCGCCCTCGACACCCACACCATCCCTAAGTTGGGGACATGAGCATGATCTCGACCGGAAGTGTCGAGGACCTCGCTAAGCGCGAGAACGGCTGCGGCGTTCGAGCAACGCTGGCTTCCACGGATCTCGACCGGAAGTGTCGAGGTGTAATCGCGTGAGTCTCTACTACGTGCAGAAGTTCCTGTACGAGCTGAATCGGGATGAGAGCTTGCAGAAGCGATACCTCGCTGATCGGTCAGGCGTGCTGACGCCGTACGAACTCACCGACGAGGAGACCGGCGCACTGGTCGACCCAGACATCGGATTGCTGTTCCACCTCGGGGTGAACGGCCAGATCCTCATGCACTTCGCGGCGCTTCATCAGATCGAGTGGGCTGACTATCTCCAGCGCATGCGCGATGGCATCGAGTCCTACGGACCGGTCCGCGAAGGGGTGTACGCCATGACGGGATACGAGGGCGTCGATGCCCACGCCGAATCACTGGGCCAGGAAAGTCTGGCCGTCGACGGGTCGGGCAACACCGGCCAGGAAGAGGGCTGACATGCCACTCGTGTACGCCGGTGTATGCAGTCACGCGCCAGGGATCACCGGTCGAGCCGACCAGGCCGATCCGGCAACCAAGGATGGGTTCTACGCGGCGTTCGACGACATGCGCGCAGCGATCGAGGCCTCAGGAGCGGAGGCGCTCATTGTCATCGCCGCCGAACACTTCGCCAATTTCTTCATGAACAACATGCCTGCGTTTGCCGTTGGTATGGCCGACTTCTACGACGGTCCGATCGAGGACGCGGCGTGGTTGGGCATCGACAAGTTTCGGGCGCCCGGCAATCGGGATCTGTCGAAGCGGCTCATCACCGAGATAATGCACACGGTTGATGTTGCGTATGCCGAGGAGTGGAAGTTCGATCATGGCATCGCCGTGCCGTTGCACTTCCTGACGCCACGATTCGATCTGCCCGTGATCCCGGTCAACGTCAACTGTCAGGGTCCGCCGCTGACCCCGATCGGTCGAGCATGGGCGTTTGGTGAAGCGATCCGTCGTGCGGCCGATTCGGTGCCCGAGAAGATCGCCGTCGTTGGTACCGGCGGGATCTCACACTGGCCGGCGACGCCGGACAGCGGGAAGATCAACGAGGCGTGGGACCGTGACTTTCTCGACCGGTGGAGCCGCAACGACAAGGACGCGCTGCTCGACTACGACGATCTCACCGTCTACGCCGATGCGGGCCAGGGCGGATTCGAGATTCGGACCTTTCTCACGATCAGCGCGGCCGCGTCGGGCGCGACCGGCACCGTACATTTCTACGAACCGATACCGATCTTCGCGGTCGGCTGCACGATCGCCAGCTACAAGCTGTAGAGCCCCGGCACCCGAACGAGAACTCTATGTGTATCGGTCTGTCTTTTGGTCCCATGTACGCCACCTGAGGTGGTAATTTGCGCGCACGACAGTTGACGCGGGGCAACAGATGAAAACAACAGGTGGTGTGAGTGCTGCCGAACAGAAGACGATCGGGTGGATCGACGCTGGCGCTCGGACGGACGTTGCTCACGAGGCCATGGATTACCTCGAGAGTGCCCGCCAGTTGGAGCGCAGCGAACTGTTCACCTCATACTGCCAATGGCGACATGGCGTCGACGAGGAACGGGGTGAAGGCGACCGCTTTCTCGCAGAGCTCCAGTTGTTACGCGACCATGCGGCATCTGACGCCGACACGACACGGCTCGTCCAAGATGCGGTCGACCATCTGGGCGACGAAGGACCCGAACCGACAACGGTGCACGATGGTCCGCAGGCGGCTCTGGCAGGGTCCTATATAGAGGACATCCTGGCGGGTGAGCGCGGTGAGGCCACCCGACGGATCCTTGCCGCCGTGGAATCCGGACTCAGCATCCGTGATCTCTATCTGGAGGTGTTCGAGCCGGTACTCGCCGAGATCGGCTACCGCTGGGAGACAAACCAGATCTCGGTCGGGCAGGAGCACTATTGCACGGCGGTGACGCAGTCGATCATGGCGCAGTTGTTCCCCTACATCTTCTCGAGTTCCCTC
The DNA here is from genome assembly GCA_004282895.1 of Acidimicrobiales bacterium. Classification (GTDB taxonomy): domain Bacteria; phylum Actinomycetota; class Acidimicrobiia; order Acidimicrobiales; family SHLQ01; genus SHLQ01. The sequence continues at coordinate 10,995 of SHLQ01000008.1, read as the reverse complement.
AAGAGCAAGCGCTTGGTTGCGACCAGTGTCGCCGGCAATCTCCATGAGATCGGGATTCGCATGGTGGCTGATCTCTTCGAAATGTCAGGTTGGGATACGCACTATCTGGGCGCCAACATGCCGGTCGCGGACCTCGTTGCCTCGCTGCGGGACCTGCAGCCCGACGCCGTTGCGATCTCCGTGATGCTGACGTCACAGATATCCGCGGCCGGGGAGACGATTGACGTCATTCGTGCCGACGAGGCCCTCCGAGATGTGCTTGTGGTTGTCGGCGGTCGAGCGCTACGTCTGGAACCTGATCTGGCTGAGCGTCTGGGCGCAGATGCCTGGGCGGTGGATCCCGAGCAGGCGGCAGCTCTCGTCGATGAGATGTTGGCGGACAAGTGACCGGAGCTCGGCTGGCACTGAGATGCGCTGCGTCCGGCCGCGTCCTCGAGGTGATCCGAGACGATCTCCACGTGGTACCGGACGACGACACGGCGGTGCTCCTGCCCGCACTATGCACCGGTGAAGGATCGATCCGCTGCTTCCAGATGCTCGACGAGGTGCGGACCGAGAGTGCAGTCTTTGGATGGCTGATCGAGCTGTCGGCTCCGTCGGGTTCACATACGCTCCACTTCGCTGGCGTTCACGCTGACGACGAAACCCTGTTCGTCGCAACCGAAGACATCGAAGAGATCACACCGTTCGCCGACGAGCTGATGCGTGTCAACAACGAACACGTGAACAGCCTTCGTAAGTTGGTGAAAGAACGGTCGGCTGATCTCGGTGCCGATGCGCTGCACTCGCAGATGAGCGACCTGAACAACGCCAACACGATGCTGCAACGCGACCTCGCCCGCCAGCGAGCTGAGCTCGAGGCGGTGTTGGCCTGGAAGAACGAACTATTCGGGATGTTGGCCCACGATCTGCGCAACCCACTGGCCGCGGCACAGATGCTTGCCACGTTCGTCCACGAAGAGATCGCCGACAACGCCGATCTCGTCACCATCGTGGAGGAGCTCCAGCTCTGCACGTCCACCGCGAGCAGCCTTGTCGATGGTGTGCTCGATCTCTCCGCAGTGGAGGCCGGGACGCTCGTGCTCCATCTCGCCCCGTGCGACATGGCGACAATCGCAACTGGCGCCATTGGTGTCGAGCGCCCAATTGCAGACCGCGCTGGGGTGGCGATCACGATGACGTCTGCAGCAGCCAGCTGCCAGCTCACCGGTGATGAGTTGAAGCTCCGACGGTTGCTCGGAAACCTCATCGGCAACGCCGTCAAACACTCGCCGAGCGGCGGAACGGTTGAGGTCGTGATCGATCGCTCAACCGACAACGAGGTGGTCGTGGCCGTCGTTGATGAAGGTGACGGCATCCCTGAGCAGCTCCGGGATGTGCTGTTCGACCCGTTCAGGAGCGGCAAGGGCTCTGCCGCCGGTGTCGGGCTCGGCCTTGCGATCGCGAGCCGAATCGCCACTGGACACGGCGGCACGCTCGTGGCGCTGAACGAACCCGGAAAGGGTGCTCGTTTCGAGCTACGACTGCCCGAGTCTTCGTCGGTCGGACAAGCCGCAGCAATCACCCGCTGAGTTATGCGGTGTCCTCCAGAGCCTGGGCCATCACATCCATCATCTGGCCGATCTCCTCGTCGGTGATGACGAGCGGCGGACAAATCGCCAGTCGGCTGTAGACAGGGCGCGCGATCACGCCGAGCTCGAGCATGCGGTCGCGCACCGGCGTCGCTTCGCGGTCGCCGAGCTCCACGCCCCACACCCCGGCGCGGCCGTCGTATCCCTCGATGGCACCATCGGCCCTCAAAGCCGCCAGCGCCCCGGAGATCTGCTCGCCGATGTGATTTGCCCGTTGCACGAGACCCTCCTCACGGATGATCTCGATGTTCTTGAGCACGGCCGCCATGCACGACGGGTGGCCGGAGTAGGTATACCCCGTTCGGACCATCTCGTTCTGCGCCTCCAGCTCATCCGCGACCGGTCGACCGATGATCACACCGGAGACCGGCATGTATCCCGAGGTGACCCCCTTGGCGAACGTGATGAGATCAGGGACGACGCCGTAGGTCTGCGATCCGAACCACTCGCCGGTTCGCCCGAACCCGTTGATGACCTCATCGTGAATGAGTAGGGCATCGTTGTCATCACACAAACGGCGCAAGCCTTGGAGGTAACCGTCCGGTGGCTGAAACACTCCGCCTGCACCCTGCAGTGGTTCGGTCAGGACCGCAGCGACCTTGTCGCCCTGGTCGACGAAGATCGAGGCCATGGCTTCGAGGTCGTCCGCCGGCACTTCCAGGAAGTGGGGCACGAGGTCGCCCCAGCCCTCACGGTTGGGCGCGATGCCCTGAGCGGACGTGCCGCCGTAGTTCGTGCCGTGGTACCCCCGGGTGCGTTTGATGATGATCTGTTTGTCGTGATTGCCGCGGCGTTGTTGCACCAGTCGGGCGATCTTGAGCGCGGTGTCGATGGCTTCGGAGCCGGAGCATCCAAAGAACACACGCCCCTCGGGCATTGGCGAGACCTCAGCGACAGCATCGGCTGCGCGTGCGGCGACATCGTTCGTAAACGGCGGAAAGGTGTTGTACGTGATCAGGGATTCCATCTGGGTGGTGATCGCATCGACCATGTCGCGTCGGCCGTGCCCGATCTGACACAACCAAAGGCTGGCCAGGCCGTCGATGTACGCCTTGCCCTGGTCGTCCCACACGGTTGAACCCTCGGCGCGCACGAGGTTGATCAGTTCCTCTTCGGGTTGAGCGGGATTTCCGAAGGGATGGAAAAAGGCACTTGGCATCGTTGGCGTCCTTTCGCGAAGCGCGTATCGCCTCATCCTTGCACGCTTCCGGGCTCTAGAGTTGGGGTATGGATGAGGAACTGCAGAACGCTCGCAACAAGGTCGACAAGGAATTCGCATCGGCGAAGGAATCACTCGGGGACCTCTATGTTGCTATCGAAGCGCTACGAAGCGCCGGGCCCGATGACGAGTTCGTCGACCTGCTTCATGCGGTGGAGGACGCCGCCAAGAAGGCTCGTACCGGTGGTGTTCTTGGCTCTGGTGCCAAGTCGCATCGCAAAGCCTTGAAGGCGTACAACGAGCTCATCGAAGCTCGAGGCGAGGCGCAGGTCGAGGAGCAGTGACCCTTGCCGGGTCCGTCCCGGAGCTGCGAGCCGTTCTCGAACTGCAGCGGAACCCCGAGAAGGCTGCGGGTATGCGGGGGTACATGCGGGACCAGTTCGAGTACCTCGGACTGAATTCGCCGGAGCGGCGCAGGGCGAACAAGCCGTGGATCACCCAAGGAAAGTCGGCGGAGGCGGAAGACCTGCTGACGTTCGCGGAGGAGTGCTGGGAGGAGAACGAGCGGGAGTTTCAGTACTGCGCCATGGACGTGCTGCGGGCCGGCGCGAAGGAGCTGGAACCGAAACACCTTCCCCGGGTTCGTGCGCGGATCGAGACTAAATCGTGGTGGGACACGATCGACTCACTGGGGCCCTGGACTGTTGGCACCATGGTGACCAGCCATCCCGAGCTCTCGGCCGTGATGGACGAGTGGATCGATGATGACAACCACTGGGTTGCCCGCAGCGCCATCCTGCACCAGTTGGGTTACAAGGAACGGACGGACGGTGACCGACTGTTCTCCTACGCCGACAAACGTGGTGGCGACACCGAGTTCTTCATCCGAAAAGCACTTGGTTGGGCGCTCCGCCAGTACGCACGTGTCGATCCCGATGCGGTCCGTGCCTACGTCGAGGACAACGCGGACATGCTGAGCGGCCTGACCAAGCGGGAAGCGCTGAAGCACCTCTAGCTTGGACGCTGTACCGCGACGAAGAGTCCGTGGGCTTCGGTGAACACCTGACCGTCGGCGCCAAGGATCTGGCCATGAACCTTCACGGTTCGATGACCAGGTTGTTTGGCCGTTCCCCGAACGTCGTAGGGCCCGCCGTGCAACAACACCGGCTGGCGGTACCGCAGGTCGAGCGTTCCGGTGGCGACCTTCGAGTCGAGCGCCGCACTCGCCAAACGAGCCAGGAAATGGTCGAGCACGGTCGCCAGATAGCCGCCGTGCACCCATTCGGGAGCACCCCGGTGCTCGGGGTGAGGGTCGAATACGGCGGACGCGGTCTGGCCGTCCGTGGTGACCTCGGGATGCAACGCACGGATGAACCGCACGATTGCATCTCGCCCGGCGTCCTCAACCGACTGTGGCTCGTCACTCGTCACCCGGCCACGCTACGTCCCCAGTGTGCACATCACGAGCGAATAGCCTCGGGTCGTCATGACGACGTTGGCTGCCGAATCCTCCTCCATTCTCGAACAGGAGCTGTCGGTCGTCATCCTGCTCGCCGTGGCCGCAGGAATTGCACTGCTCGTACGTCGGATCAAGGTGCCGTTCACGGTCGCGCTGGTCGTCGTCGGACTGGTCCTTGCATTCTTCCCCGACTTCATCGACCTCGATATCTCCAGTGAGCTGATCCTCGGCATTCTCGTACCGCCGTTGCTGTTCGAAGCCGTACTTCACCTGCCGTGGCCACGTTTGAAGGCGGACTTGGGCCCGATCCTGATGATTGCCATTGGCGGGACGCTCATTGGAACTTTCCTCGTCGGCTACGCCATGCGGGATTGGGTCGGCCTGCCGTGGCTGGCGGCGCTCGCGTTCGGTGCACTGATCTCCGCCACCGACCCGGTGGCCGTGATCGCGCTCTTCAAGTCGCTCGGGGTGAACAAACGCCTCGCGGTCCTCGTGGAGGGTGAGTCGCTCTTCAACGATGCAGTCGCCGTGGTGATCTTCAATCTTGCTCTCGGTGCTGCCGCCGCCGGCGAGACGTTGACCTGGGGGCACGGTATCGAGGAGTTCTTCATCGTCGGCTTGGGCGGCCTGGCCGTCGGCCTTACCCTCGGCTACATCGTCTCCGAGCTGATCCTCGAAGCCGTCGACGATCCACTCATCGAAACGTCAACCACGCTGGCGTTGGCCTACGGCAGCTACGTCGTGGCGGAAAGCTTCGGCACGATCTTCGGCATCGAAGACCTGCACCTGAGCGGCATTCTCGCCGTCGTAGCCGCCGGATTGATGGTGGGGAACATCGGCTTGAACAACACGTCGCCTTCCACGCGGGTGTCGCTCGAGAGTTTCTGGGAGTTGTTGACCTTCCTCGTGAACTCGTTCATCTTCCTGCTGATCGGGATCCAAATCGACGTCACCGATCTCAGCACCGACATCCCCGACATCGCCATTGCCATCGGCGTCGTCCTGGTGATCCGGCTGATGCTGGTGTACGGCATCAACTGGTTGCACGGTCTGATCCAAAAGGATCGCAAGGTCCCAGTGGAATACCGCCACGTGGCGTTCTGGGGTGGATTGCGCGGTGCCATCAGCCTCGCGCTTGCGTTGACGCTCGCGGAGTCTCCCGCGTTCACTGAGGAGGTGGGCGAGACCATCAAGCTCATGACCTTCGGTGTCGTGTTGTTCACGCTGATCGTGCAGGGAACCACGATCGGCACCCTGATCAGCAGGCTAGGCCTCAGCGGTAAATCGGCCAGCGAAGAAGACCAGCAGCGACATCAGGCGCTGATCTACGCTCGCCGAGCCGGCCGGCGTGAACTCGAGCGTCTCGGCCACGAAGGAGTGTTGTTCCGCGAGATGGCCGACGCCATGACGCAGACCTACGACGAACAGATCGAAGAGAACACCGAACACCTCGGACAACACTTCGTCTCCCACCCCGAGCTAGAGATCTCGATGCTCGTGGCTGCCCGACGCGACGCCTTGCTGGCGGAGCAGAGCGCGCTGCTTGATCTTGGCCGTCGGGGACTGGCGTCGTCCGAGGTTGTGCATGAGCTCTCCGTCGACCTCGACCACCGGGTGGCGGCACTCGAGTTGCTCGAGGAGCGCTGGGAATCCGACTCGGTGTTCCCTGACGTCCACTCCCGCGAGGAAGGGCCGCACTGATGGGTGGCGAAGTTGTGTACGTGAGCTGGGGCGGCACCGGCCAGGGGGAAGCGGTTCGCGCAGCCGTGGACCGCGCGGGTGAGGCCGGACAGAAACTTCGCTACCTGGCGATTCTCGACGACGATCAGTTCGGCGAGCTCAGCCCAGCGTTGGCCGAGGCCGTCCGGTCCGAGCTCGACTGGCTGCTCCATGCGCAGCTGCGGATGGTCAATCTGCAGACCGAGGTCGCTGTTCAGCCGATCATCGACATCCGTCAAGGCGACGTCGAAGAAATCATCGTGGCCGTCGTGCAGGATGCCGGCTCGCAACTCATCCTGCTCGGCGCACCGCTACCAACCGACCCCCGGGCGGCGCGACGCCAATCGATCGATGAACTCGTCGATGCGCTCCGCGAACAGACGGGAGCTGCGGTGGAGATCGTCGGACCGGAGTCCTAGCTCAACCGAACTCGTCGTCGAGCGCTTCGATGTGGTCCGGGGTGATGCCACAACACCCACCGACGATCGACACGCCCATGTCGACCCAACCCTGGACGAACTCGACGTACCGTTCCGGCGTGAGGTCGCCGCGGTGTTCGAGCACCACCTCGTTCGAGGCGTAGCCCGTCTCCTTGTCGACGAACGCATTGGCGTAGGCACCGACGACGATTCCTTCCGGGTTGTCGCCGAGTGCGGCGAACACCTCGCGGAGAGCATCGTCGAACCGTTCGGGCTGCGAGCAGTTGATCATGATCGTGGAGACGTCATCTCTGACCGCCTTGACCATGTCGGCCATCGATTCGCCGGATCGCAATCGGGCGACTCCAGGATCGACGTCATCGTCAACGGTGAATGCAACCCAGAGGTCCATCCCCGTGTGGGCGACCGCGTCGCGGACCGCCTCGTATTCGGCGAGCGAGCTGATTGTTTCCCCCAACCACACGTCGACGTGGGGGAGTTGGGCAGTGACCAGAACCTCATACAACGCCGGGGCTTCGTCGGCGTTGAAGTTCTCGGGTGAATATGACTCGAACAGCGGCGGCAGCGAGCCGGCGACGAGAATCGGCCGGTCGGCCTCGTCTGCGGCTTGGCGGGCGATCGATGCGGCGAGTTCCGCCAGCTCGGCGCCGCGCGCCGCGAACCGTTCGGCGCCGATGTGGGGCGGAACGACGGCATAGGTGTTCGTGATGATGATTTCGGCGCCGGCATCGATGAAGTTGTTGTGTGCAGCGAGCACCCACGTCGGCTCTTCGAGAAGCGCCAACGCAGACCACTCGGGCTGGGCAAAGGGCGCACCTATGCGCAGCAACTCTTTGCCCATTCCGCCATCGAGAATCGTTACGGAGGTCATGCCGCAGTTTACGCTGAGCCCGTGGCCAGCATCACCGAGTTCCGGCAGCATTCCGTGGGCGAGGTCGTCCACAACCACCCGAACGATCTGCATGAGGTGCAGACGGGCGCCCTGTGTACGGTGGCCATATGGGTCTTGTACGACGGGGCGTGACACGTTTCGTCGGGAGGGCGCGTTACCGTTCTTCCTGTGGTTTCCCGAGGTGATGCGTTCAAAGAGCGCCTGAAACAGGCCAGTGAGCAGGCGCGCCAAACCGCGGTCGATCGTGGGCTCGACGAACGCCTCGGCAACATGGGTCTTCCGACCACCGCCCTCACCGGTGCGCCGCGGCCGCTGGAGGAGCTCCACGCCGAACTCGACTCGCTCGTTGGGTTGCGAACGGTGAAGGAGCAGGTGCGAACCCAGATCGCCTTCCTACAGATTCAGGCCCAGCGCCAGCATCATGGCCTGGCGGAGGTCCCAACGAGCCAGCACCTCGTGTTTCTCGGCAACCCGGGCACAGGCAAGACAACCGTGGCCCGGCTGCTGGGGGAGATGTACGGCGCGTTGGGACTCCTGAAGAAGGGCCATCTGGTCGAGGTTGACCGGGCCGGCCTTGTCGGCAAATACGTCGGGCATACGGCCAACAAGACGAACAAGGCGGTGAAACGTGCACTCGACGGCGTGTTGTTCATCGACGAGGCGTACGCACTCTCGCCCCCCGGTCACCACGTCACGAACGACTTTGGCCGCGAAGCGATCGAAACGCTCATCAAACGGATGGAGGACTACCGCGACCGGCTGGTTGTTATCGTCGCCGGCTATCCGAGGTTGATGAATGACTTTCTTCGCTCCAACCCCGGTCTGCGTTCCCGTTTCGCCCGCGAGATCAACTTCCCCGACTATTCCACCGACGAGCTGGTGGCCATCACCGACAAGATGGTCGCCGAGGCCGAATACACACTCGATCCGACCTGCGAGAAGACGCTGATGCGGATTCTCACTCGGGCGAATCGCAACGAGCAGTTCGGCAATGCACGCTACGCCCGGAACCTCTTCGAACATGCGATCAACAGTCAGGCCGTGCGTCTCGCCGGTGACGGCGCCGTGGGCCACCTCGACAAGAGCACCGTGAGCACTCTTCTACCAAGTGACTTCGATGAGGCGCTGCGGCGCATCGAATCGACACCGCCCCACTGACGATGACCGATTCACTCACCACTCTGGTCGCGCCGCAACGAACGGCCGAGATCCACCGCCATCCCCACCGCGCCAAGAGCCAGCTCCGCGGCTGGGATGCCGCCGACGAATACGTACTTGAGCACGTCGCCGAGCTCGATCTCGGGCCCGATTCCCGCATCGCGATCGTGAACGACGCGTTTGGTGCCCTGGGTGTTGTCCTGGCGGATCATCAGCCGGTTGACGTATCCGACTCCGAGAACGCCCGCATCGGCCGTTCGGCAAACCTCGAACGAAACGGGCTGACCGGCCGAGCATCGCGTTCTTCCTTCGACGAGCTCGACGGCGAGATCGATCTATTGATCCTGAAGATCCCGAAGAGCCTGGGCCAGCTCGAAGACCAACTTCGCCGGCTGCGCCCGTTCCTTACCGAGAACACGGTTGTTCTCGGTGCGGGCATGACCAAGGCGATCCACTCCTCGACGCTGGAACTGTTCGAGTCGCTGGTTGGACCGACCAGCACCTCGCTCGCACGGAAGAAGGCTCGACTCATTCATGCCACGGTCGACCCGTCCTCGGACATTGGACGAAACCCGTGGCCCCGCGCCTGGCGTTACGCCGGGCTCGACGTCGCGAGCCACGGGGGTGTGTTCTCCGCAGAAAAGATCGACGGCGGCACGCAGATGCTGCTCCAGTCGATGGGCGCCGTCGATTGGCCCACCCGCATCGTCGACCTCGGCTGCGGCAACGGCATCATCGGGTTGACACTGGCCAAGCAGATACCCGATGCCGAACTGGTCTTTGCGGATGAGTCGCATCGGGCGCTCCGTTCGGCCGAGGAGTCCTGGGCGGCGAACTACCCGGATCGCACCGCCGAGTTTCTCGCAATCGACCGTCTCGTCAACGCGGTCGATCGCGACTCGGTCGACCTCATTGTCACCAACCCGCCGTTTCACTCCGACCGGTCCATGGGTGACGCGGTTGCCTGGGACATGTTCGTCGACGCCTATGCCACCCTTCAGGTGGACGGCGAACTGTGGGTGGTCGGCAACCGCCACCTCGGTTACCACGCCAAGGTGAAGAAGATCTTCGGAAACGGCGAAGTGGTGGCATCGAACACCACGTACGTGGTCTTGCAGGCTCGCAGAACCTAGATTTGAGCGCATGTCTACTGCGCCACCATCCGATATCGACATCGTCGACTACATCGACGTCACGAAACGAGCCTACGAAGCGCTCGGTTATCAGGCCTACCGATGGGCGGAGAACACCGAACCATCCGCGTTCGTCGCACCGACCAAACCTCTCGCCGAGAGCAAGGTCGTCCTGTTGGCTTCGGGTGGTATCTACCGTCACGGTGACATCGCCTTCACGCACAAGGACGACGTCGGCCATCGCGAGATTCCGGTCGACACACCAGACGAGGAGCTGCGGGTCACCCACTTCGCCTACGACCAGACGCACGCCCGCCAGGATCCCAACGTCGTCCTTCCGCTAACCGCGCTGCGCACACTCGCCGCCGACGGTGTCATCGGTTCGGTCGCCGACGTCGCACTCACGTTCATGGGCGGCATCTACTCGCAGCGTCGCCTTGGTGAACAACTCACTCCGGGGCTGGTCAGCCGATGTCACGAACTCGACGCCGACATCGCCCTGCTGGTGCCCGTTTGACCGGTCTGTCATCAGTCCGTGGGGCTGATCGCACGAGAAATCGAAGCATCCGGAATCCCGACGGTGTGTCTGACGAGTGCCTGGACCATCACGGCATCGGCCAACCCTGCCCGCGCCGTGTACACCGACTTTCCGTTGGGTCATACCTCCGGTCGCCCCAACGATCCTGTGGGGCAGCTCGAAATCGCCCGTGCCGCGGTCGAAGCAATCCACGGGATCACGGCGCCGGGAACGATCATCCCGGTGCCCCAGCAGTGGCCCGACCCAACGTGGCGCGACGAGGCCAGAGAGCTGGTGGATCATCGCACCGAACGGCTCGATACACCGCAGTACCAATCCGACGCCGACCGCGACGCCGCTATTGCGACGCATGGTGAGAACGCCGCCTGCGGCTGCTAACTCATGTCCGCCATCCCACCTCCACTGATCCCTGATCAGCTCCTCCGCGACGACATTCGCCGCCTGGGCGCCCAGCTCGGCGACTCGATTCGCCGAAACGTCAGTGTCGAGTTCTTCGAGCTCGTGGAGAAGGTGCGCACGTTGGCCAAGGCCACCCGCGACGGTGATGACGAAGCCGGTGAGGAGCTGGCTCGGACTGTCGAGGCCGCCACCGACGTCGAAGCCATCCTGCTGGTTCGGGCGTTTACCATCTACTTCCATCTCGCCAACGTGGCCGAACAGGTGCACCGCGTTGAGGAGCTGCGTTTGAAGACCGAGGGCGCAGGGCAGTTGCTCGACACGTTCGCCAAGGCCAAAGCCGCCGGGGTCGCGCCCGAGCGCATGCAACGCAGCCTCGACCGCGTGGAATACCGGCCGGTCTTCACCGCCCATCCCACCGAGGCCAGCCGTCGTTCCGTGTTGGAGAAACGAGCCGAGATTGCCGACCT
>SHLQ01000265.1 GCA_004282895.1 Acidimicrobiales bacterium | reverse complement strand
GCCATGCTCGGTGCGGTGCTCGACGCGTCGCTGCGACTCATGCACCCCGTCTGCCCGTTCATCACCGAAGCGCTGTGGCCCCACGTGCAGCTGGCACGCACCGGTGAGATCATCGGCCTCGAACTGCCCGGCAGCCCATTGTTGGCCAAAGCGAAATGGCCGGTCGCGGACTCGGCGCTCGGCAACCCGGACGTCGTCCGCGACTTTGATCGCGCCTACACCCTCGTTACCCAAGTTCGGACGCTTCGAGCAAGCCAGCAGGTCAAACCGAAGCAGATGATCTCGATGCATGCCCCGGAACCCGTCCTGGAGCTCGTGCACCGAGCAAGTGGGATGGTCGAGACACTCAGTGGCGTCGGAGAACTCACTGAGGTCGACGCGAAGCCCGCCGTGGCGTCACCCCTTGCGTTCGAGGGATCCCAGGTGTTCGTCTCGGGCCTCGTCGACGAAGTTGATGTGGATGCCGAGCGCGACCGCCTCACCAAGCTCGTCGAGCAGAAGACGAAACAGATCGCAGGCTTCGAGGGCAAGCTGAACAACCCCGGATACGTGAACAACGCCAAGCCGGAATTGGTCGCCGAAACGAGGGAGATGCTCGAGCTGGCCAAGGCGGACCTCGATGCGGCCACCAGCTCGCTGGCAGCGCTGTAGTGCACCTGCGCATCGGCGGCGTTCCGGAGCACTTCAACCTGCCCTGGCGCCTGGCGATCGAGGAAGGTCGCTTCGAACCGCTCGGCTGCACCACCGAATGGATCGACTTCCCGGGCGGAACCGGCGCGATCATGGCGGCGTTCGATGACGGATCGATCGACATCGCCACACCACTGACCGAAGGGGCAGTCACCGCGATCGCCAACGGCAACAACAGCCGCCTCGTCGCAATCTGGGTCACGTCCCCACTGCTCTGGGGTGTACACGCGGCGGGCACGTCAACGGCGAACACGATCGATGACATGGCGGGTCAACGGTTTGCCATTTCGCGCTTCGGCTCCGGCTCGGATCTCATGTCCCGCGTCATGGCCCGCGAATACGGATGGGAGATCTCTGAAGAGAGTTTTGTGCCAGTTGGTGATCTTGACGGCGCCCGTGCCGCACTGCCCGCGGGCGAGGCCGAGATCTTCATGTGGAGCAAGTCGATGACACAGCCCCATGTGGACGACGGCACGTTCAAACGAGTCGGCATCTACGGCACCCCGTGGTCGGCGTTCGCCGTCAGCGCCCGTTGCGAGCTGCTGGACACGAACCCCGAGCTGGTTCGCAACGTGGTCGGCGAGGCGGCCACTCGAGCTCGCTCGTTGGCGGCCGACCCGACACTTCCAGAGCTCGTCGTCGACCGGTACGGCATTGCACTCGCCGATGCGTTGGCCTGGTCAGAACAGGTCGAATGGCGACGTCCATTCGGGCGCATCGACTCCCGGGGGCTTCAGCCAATCATCGAGACAATGACGGAACTCGGCCGTATCGAACATGTCGCTCAGCCGGTTGATGTGATCAGCCCAAAGAACGGCCGACGTACGTTCACCGACGCCGTCGAACACACCGCAACCGTTCGCCGCGAAGCCAGCCCCAACCTGTTCGCCGAAGTACAGCTGCGCATCGAACCCGCGTCCGGCGGCGTCACCTTCTCCGTCGATCTCGACGACATCAACCCCGTGTGGGTGGATTCGATCGAACACGGCGTGCGGTCGGCGGCCATCGCCCCAAGGGATGGGGGTGACCCCGTGGTCGGAGTCCACATCACACTCACGGGCCATGAGGAACATCCCGCCGATTCCGGCCGCCGGTCGTTCTTCCTTGCCGGCGTCCAGTGCTTCAATGAGGCACTCGACATCGCCACGACCACCAGCAAAGTTGGCATTCTCTAGATTCTTTGCGAAAATATCTCGCGTGAGCGAATATCGGATGGGTGAAGCCGCGCAGTTGCTCGGTGTATCGACAGACATGGTCCGGCGCTGGGCCGACGACGACACGATCGCGACGACCCGGACACCGGGTGGACACCGCGTGATCGCGGGCGCGGAGCTGGCGGACTTCGCAGTCCGGAGAGCGGAATCGCAGGAGGACACCGCCGATCACACCATGTCGGCGCGTAATCGATTCGAGGGACTCGTCACGAAGGTCACGGCCGACACGGTGATGGCGCAGGTCGAGCTGCAATGTGGCCCCAACCGCATCGTGGCGCTGATCAGTGCTGAGGCCGTCGCCGATCTCGGCCTGGCCCCCGGTGTGCGCGCAGTCGCGACCGTGAAGGCGACCAACGTCATCGTGGAAGCGCCGTCGGCGTAGTGCCCCATGTTCAACTCGGAATCGCCGCCATGTTGATCCTCTCGGCCATCAGCGCGTGCGGCAACGACCAGGACCCGATCGTTGTATCGGTTGCGTCCTCGCAGACCGACGTGTTCGAGACGATCGCGCCAGCGGTTGAGGCATCGGTGGGAGGTCGGCCAATCGACCTGAACTTCGGCGGCAGCACTACCCTCATCAACCAGGTCAACACGGGCGCGCCGGTCGACATCATCATCGTCGCCGATCAGATCGCCGCCGACGCCGTCGAGACCACCGTGGACGACCAGGTGGTGGTGGCGGACAACCATCTCGTGGCCATCGCGGCACCGGACATCATGGTCGACGAACTCGCCGACCTCGATGACGAGCTCATCGTCGTTGCCTGTGATCCGTCGGTGCCGTGTGGGCGACTCACGGAAGTCTGGTTCGACCAGGCGCAGGCGACCGTCGAGATCGACTCTCTGGAGCAGAACGTTCGACAGGTGCGGGCCCGGGTCGAATCGGGAGAAGCCGACGTGGGGTTCGTGTACGAGGCGGATGCACAAGACCTCGAGCGAGCGGTGGTTGCCCTCACCGCACCACCCGAGGTCATGTCGCAGAGCATTGCCGTTCGCCTGACCGACGACGATGCGGTCGCCGAGGCCTTCACCCAACTCGTGGCCGCGGCCCGCTCAGAGAACGGTCTCACCCCGTGACCAACGCATCCCGCCTCACTCGCATCGCCGCCGCAGCGGCCGTTGCACTGCTCGCACTGCCGTTCATCGGACTGCTCGCCGAGATCGAGTGGACCCGACTCGGTGAGCTCCTTACGAGCGACGTACTGCTCGCGGCATTCCGTGTCACCGCCATCGTCGTACCCATCGCCACCATCGTGGTCGTGGTGGTCGGCACTCCCCTCGCCTGGCTCCTTGCCCGGTACGACGCACCGTGGATGCGTCCGATCCGGGCACTCGTGCTCGTGCCGATCGTGCTCCCCCCGGTGATCTCCGGACTCGTGCTGCTCTCCGCGTTCGGGCGCCAAGGATTGCTCGGCGGCGCACTCGATTCGATCGGGATCGTTCTCCCCTTCTCACTGGCTGGTACGGCACTGACCGCCACATTCGTTTCGCTGCCGTTCTATGTGCTCGCCGTGGAAGCGGGGTTTCGAGACGTACCCCAGGCGAACCTGGAGGCCGGTCGCTCGCTCGGGATCAGCGAATCCCGGGAGCTCTCCCAGATCGCGATCCCCCACGCCCGCGGCGCCATCGGTGCCGGGGTGCTCCTGGCGGCCGCACGAGCGCTCGGCGAATTCGGCGCGACGATCACCTTCGCCGGCAACGTCGAAGGAGCAACCCGCACCCTGCCGCTGGCAACGTTCGCCGCGTTGGAGAACGACCCCGCGCTGGCTCGTGTGATCGGGCTCGTACTCGTTGCGATCGCCGCCGCCGTGATCTATG
>SHLQ01000091.1 GCA_004282895.1 Acidimicrobiales bacterium | reverse complement strand
GTGATGAACGCCCTCGCGCCGCAGTTGTTGATGATGTAGCTCATCTCCTCGTTGTTGAGCCGACTGCTCATTGCCGTGTAGTAGAGGCCGGCGTAGTGGCAACCCCACATGATCGACAGGTAGTCGGCGCGATTCTCCATGCAGAACGCCACATGGTCGCCAGCTTGGAGGCCGAGGGAACGAAGCCAGTGGGACAGTTGATTCGCCGTTTCGTCGAGCTCGCGATAGCTGACGGTTTCGCCGCTCTCGGACATGATGACCGCGGGTTTGTCCGGGTCAACGGTGGCCCAATGGCCGGGGTAGTAGATGGTGTCGTCCATGAGGTCCTAGACGATGGTCCAGCCGCCGTCGACGTACAACGTCTGACCGGTCATGTAGGACGAGGCATCACTGGCGAGGAACAACAAGGCACCGTCGAGCTCGTGTTCGTCCCCGGGACGACCCATTGGTGCGCCCCGTTTGATGAAGTTCAGACCTGCCTCATTGCCGAACATCGCATCGTCGGTCATTTCCGAACGGAACCAGCCAGGCCCGATGCCATTGACGCGGATTCCGTGGCGCGCCCATTCGCTACCGAGTTCGCGGGTGAGGTGCACCAGACCTCCCTTTGCCGCGGCATAACCGGGCAACGCAATTGGTCCTGCCGCGACCTTTCCGAGGACGGAGCAGATGTTGATGATCGACCCTGGCCGGTTGTTCTCGATCATCCACTTGGCGGATCTGGCGGCAAGGTCATAAGGAGCGACCAGATCGACCTGAAGTTCGTGGCGGAAGCCGTCGGGGTCGTCGTCGGTGGCGTTCACCATGCGGGAAATGCCGGCATTGTTCACGACAACGTCGATGCCATCGAAGGCCTGCAACGCCGCTTCCACGACCGCAGGCGGCGCGTTGTCCGAAGAGAAGTCGGCCTGCACGGCGACCGCATTGGTGAGTTCATCAGCCAATGTTTCCAGTCGATCGAGTCGGCGAGCGGCAAGCACCACCTTGGCGCCGACAGCGTCACAGACTCGGGCGAAACGTTCGCCCAGGCCTGAGCTGGCGCCGGTGATGATGACGACCTTGTCGTCAAGGCGAAATGTGGTCGACGGATCCTGCATACGAAACCCCCTGAACGTGCAGAGCCTCGACAGTAGTCGGACGCGGCAGAATTGCATTGTGCGAGACGGACGGTCCGTGGCCACGAAAGGCGAGCGGGTATTGTCTCGGCCGTGACAGACGCGAACAGGGAACGGTGGTTCCGGCCGCCTCGGCCGCACGGACAGCTCGACGAGGAGCGCACGGTTAGCTTTCTCGAGCTCTTCTACGACCTCGTCTTCGTGGTGTTGATCGCACAGATCGCCCACACACTCGCCGATCATGTGACGTGGACGGGGCTGCGCGACTTCGTCATTGTCTTCGGCCTGATCTGGATTGCGTGGGTGAACGGAACGCTCTACCACGATCTCCACGGAGGAGACGACGGACGCAGTCGTTCCTACGTCTTCCTCCAGATGATGCTGCTGGTTCCGCTCGCCGTCTTCGCCGGACACGCCGCCGACGACGTGGGCGACGGGCGGGGATTCGCCATCGTGTACGGCCTGTTGATGATGTTGATCGCATGGCAGTGGTTCGACGTGCGCCGGTTCGATACCCCGGAGTGGCGTCGTGTCGCTGGTCGCTATGTTCAGGGCATGGTCGTGATCGTCGCGATCGTCTTCGCGAGTGCCCTGACCGATAACCAGGATGTCCGCCTGTGGCTCTGGGCAATCGCCGTCGTCATCACACTGATTGGAAACATCGTTCTCGCCCTCACCGGCAGGACCGACGACATGACCGACGCCATGCAAGTTACGGAATCGCTGGCCGAGCGGTTTGGCCTGTTCATCATCATCGTCCTCGGCGAGGTGGTGGTTGGTGTGGTCGACGGGCTGTCCGAGGCGGAGCACACCTTCCGGCCCATCGCGACCGGCGTCCTCGCACTGTGGATTGGCTTCGCGTTCTGGTGGACCTACTTCGACTTGGTCGGCGGACGGACTCCGACCGGTACCCGGCAACGGGTGGTGTGGCTCTTCGGCCACCTGCCTCTCGCCATCTCGATCTCTGCTGCGGGAGCAGGGATGGTGGGATTGATCGAACACGCCGCCGACGGCCGAACGCCAGCGAGCAACGCGTGGTTGATTTCCGGAGGCACGGCGGGAGTTGCGCTGAGTATCGCACTGTTGTCGCAAACCATTCCCGAGCACCAGGGCCGCCGCCTCGTCCCCACATTTCTGGGGATGGCCGCGGTTGCCTCTCTCGTCGCAGGAGCTGCACGACCCGTTCCCTGGTTGTTGGCGTTGCTCCTGTATGCCGCATTGTCCGCCGTCTGGACCGAGTCATTCAGGCGTCGCTGGCACCACGCCTGACGCCAGCTGGGCTCGGCGCAGCCGCTAACGAATCTCGACGACGACCTTGCCCTTGGCGCGACGCTCGGCGAGTTCCCGGATGGCGTCGGCGCCCGCCGATAGCGGATATCGACTCGTCACATGCGGCTTGATCTGCCCCGCCGAATACATCGAGAACAGCTCATCGACGTTTGCGTTGTTGGCGTCGGGCTGGGTGAAGACGAACATGCCCCAGAACACCCCCACGATCTGGCAGGACTTCAGCAGCGCGAGATTCAACGGAATACTCGGGATGCCAGCGGGAAAGCCGATGACGAGGAACCGTCCTTCCCAGTTGAGGGCTCGAACCGACGGCTCGGCGAAGTCGCCGCCGACCGCATCGAACACGATGTCGACGCCACCGCCGCCCGCGGCCTTGATGTCCGCCGAAAGCGCTTTCTGCTGATCCCGATCGAGTGGACCGCGCGGATACACGATTCCGGCGTCCGCGGCGTTTTCCATACACAGGTCAACTTTCTCCTGCGACGAACATCCGGCGATGACGGTGAGTCCCATGGCTTTGCCGAGCTGCACTGCGGCCAGGCCAACGCCGCCCGCGGCTCCGAGAACGAACAGGGTTTCGCCCGGTTGAGCATTCGCACGGTTGCGTAAGGCGTAGTGGCTGGTGCCGTACGTCAGAAGAAACGACGCGGCCTCGTCGAATGGCATGTCGTCGGGGATCCCGTAGCAGTGCTCGGCGGGAACGACGATCTGCTCGGCCATCGCCCCGTGGCCCGGCGCGGCCAGGACCCGATCGCCGACGGCCGTCGTGGTCACTCCCTCTCCGACCGACGACACCACGCCGGCCAGCTCGGCGCCCGGCGCAAAGGGGCGGGGCGGCTTCACCTGGTAGAGATCCTCGATGATGAGCACGTCGGGATAGTTCACGGACGCCGCATGGACGTCAATGACAACCTCACCAACGCCGGCGACCGGCGCATCCACATCGGACAGCACGAGCGTCTCGGGGCCGCCCACCTCCACGGATTGCAGCGTCTTCATGATCCGATCTCCTTCGCTGCCGACATGCGGCAGAGTCGTCGCGTGCTCATTGTTTCTAGCAAGCTGGGCCCGTGACGAGAAGCCATGTTCCGTTCGATGCGTTGTGGTCGATGGCGATCGACGTGCCCTACAGCTACCTGCTTCGCGATGACGGGTTGGCGTGGACCTGTGGCCAGATCGCACTCGATCTCGAGTCCGAGGTTCTCCATCCGGGTGATCTGGTCAGCCAATCCAGTGTTGTGTGTGGTCACATCACCTCCATCTTGGAACGGGCCAAGCTGGACGCCGGAGGGCTACGCCGGTTGTACCTCTACTACGCCAGTCCCAATGCCGGTGTGGTCGAGGAGATGCTGGCGACGTTTCGAGCTCGATTCGGTCCCGCGGTCCTGCTCGAAGCGATACCGGTGCCGCACTTCTACTACGACGGTATTCTTCTGGAGGTCGATGTCTGGTGGGCGGAATCGGCGGATGAGCTCCGATTCGGTTCGGCGGTGGCGCCGACGCCGTCAGCTGAACGGTTGTCGGAACACCTGGTCGTGCCGACTGAGGAACTCCATCGGCCTCATGACGTCCCTGATCCAGGCGCGGTGATCGACGGGGGAGCGAAGCTGACCGAGGCGATGTTTCTCTCGGTCGAGCTCCCGGGGCACGAGGTCACGACGGACATGGACGTGCGCGACGGCGTCATCACGGTGCTCCGCCGAGCAGGGTCATTCACCTGGCTGCAGGGTCGTTCAACCCAAGGTGCGCGTGGCCTGGTCGAACAGACCGACGCGATCATGAGCCGGTTCGACGAGGTGATCGAGTCGCTTGGGCTGACCTACGCCGACGTGGCCAAGTCCACCACCCACTATGTCGGCGGGAGTTCGGCCGAGGAGCTGCACGGCAACATGGCGGTCCGAAATCGCCGGTACACAAAACCCGGTCCCGCCAGTACCGGGCTGCCGGTGTATGGCTTCGCCGCCCCGGCGAGCAAGGTGGTTGTCGACCTCACGTTGCTACGTCGGTGACGGAATCAGTAGTGGCTGATTTGGCGGAGAACGACCAGCCACGTGAGTACGCCCGATAACGCGACCAACACGAGCGAACCCAGTCCAGCCTGGGCCAGCGCTCCCGCTTCGGTTGCGCTCCAGATGTTGGTGGCGAGCGTGTCGAAACCTATGGGAGCCAGCAGCAGGGTGGCGGGAAGCTCCTTCATTGTCGACAGAAGTACCAACCCCGCACCCGCCACCAGACCGGGCCTCATCAATGGCAGCTCGATGGCAAGCAGGCGCCGAAATCGTGTGGCTCCCAACGTGCGCCCCGCGTCCGACAGGCGTAGAGGGACCGCTGCCACCGCGACCTGACTCGCGCGGGTGGCCTGCGCGCCGAAATGCAGCACATAGGCCAGCACCAGAAGTGGAAGTGTCTGATACAGCGATGAAACGAGGGGTGCTTCGAGCACCCAGAACACAATCGACAATGCGATCACGACGCCGGGGATCGCGAACCCGGCGACCACCAACGCGTTGGCGATCTCTCCGACGCGGCTCCGATACCGCGCGGTCAGCCAGGCGATCGGAAGCACCGCCAGAATGGCCACGACGGCAGTTACCAGGGCGATCAGCGCCGTCCGGATTGCGGGCCCGACCAGTGCACCGGCGTCGAATGACCGGCCGATCGACGCTACGTCCGACGTCATGCCCCTCCACGCCCAGAAGCCGAGAATCGCCACCGGTCCGATCAGCGCATTGCCAACAACGGTGACCACGCCGAACACTGCCGGCCACCGCCAACGGCCGAGGGGGACGGGGGCCAGCTCCACCGACGAAACCGTTTGGGCGGTATCGAGCTGGCCCCGCATGCGGCGTTCCAGCACCACGACCCCCACCGTCGTCAGGGCCAGAAGCAGTGCGAGCGCCATCGAGCGGGCTTGATCGAACAGTCGGTCGGCATAGATCTGCTCGGTCAGGGTGTCGTAGCCGAGGAGGGCGACGGCGCCGAAGTCGCTGATGGCGTAGAGAAACACAAGCAGGGATCCGGCCCAGATCGCTCCTTTGGCCTGGGGTAGGACCACCGCCCTGAAGACCCCCCACGGACTTCTCCCCAACAGCCGCGCCGACTCGTCAAGCGACGGTGGGAGTGAACCCAAACGAGCGGCGACCGGAAGATAGACGTAGGGATAGGTGAAGACCGTGAGGACGAGCCACGCGCCTCTGAAGCCCCGAATGTTCGGCAGGTCGAAGTCCCCAAGTGGAGCCAGAAGCTGTTCGATGAGTCCGCCGGACGCGAAACCGGCGATGAGCGCCGTCGCGCCAACAAAGCTCGGAAACACCAGGGGCAGGGGAGCGAGTACGCGCCAGACGCGGCGGAACGGCAGGTCGGTGCGGGTCGTTAGCCATGCGAATGCGGTGCCGACGACCGCAGCCGTTCCAGAGACCGTGACCCCAAGCAGGAGCGATCGACCCAGCGGATCCAACGTTGTTCGGGCGGCAACCTCGTCGAACAGGTCGACCCCGAGCTCGGCGTTTCGTTGAATGACGAACGCGAACGGCGCGATAAAGAGCGCGCCGATGGCGATGGCGAGACCACCAAGGCCCGCTCCCGGAGAAGCGGTCGGAGCGTTACTGCTCGATGCCACTCGAACGAATCAGCTCCTGGGTTCCCGTGAGTCCTTCACCGAGCAGATCGAAGTCGATGGTGTCGACCTCGAACGCATCGAGAGCGGGAGCTCCGTCGGGCCCGCTGTTGGCCACTCCTGATGCCAGCGCGTATTCCTGGGTTTCGGCTACGAAGGTCTCTTGGGCCTCGTCGCTCAGTAGGTAGTCGAGCAGTTGTTCGCTGGCGGCGGGTGAGTCGCTGCTCGTGAGCACGGCCCCGCCGGTGACGATGACGAGTGCACCCAGATCGTCGGCAGGGAAGAAGTGATTGACGGACGGGACCGACGGGTCGGCTTCGACCGCTCGGAGGTTGTAGTAGTGGTTGACGAGGCCCATCTCGACCTCACCTCGACCGACCGCTTCCACGATCGCCGAGTTCTTTGGGTAGTTCGGTGATCCGTTGGCCGCCATACCTTCTAGCCATGCGGCCGTCTCGGCATCGCCAATCTCGTTTCGCATCGCGGTCACGAAGTCTTGAAAGGACCCATTTGTGGGAGCGACGCCAACTCGGCCTGCGTAGGACGAGTCCGTGAGTTCACGAACGGAGCTGGGCAGGTCAGTGGTCGCTACTAAATCCTTGTTGTAGACGAGAGTACGGACTCGGCCGGTGAGCCCGACCCACGTGTCGTCGGAGGCGCGAAATCCTGCGTCGACGCGGTCGAGCAGATCGGAATTGAGTTCCTGCAGTTGACCCTGACCAGCGAGGAGGCCAAGGGCACCCGGGCTCTGGGAGATGAACACGTCCGCAGGCGAATTGTCACCTTCGGTTTGGATGAGTAGGGCCAGTTCGGCGGAGTCGGCGTACCGGACTTCAACCTCAATGTCAGTCGCTTCGGTGAAGGCGTCGATCAGTGGCTGCATCAGCTCTTCGTTGCGGCCGGAATACAACGTGATCGGACCGGAGGACGACTCGGCGGTGTCGCTCCCACACGCCGCCGCGACGGTGGAAAGAACGAGGACGATGCCCAGAAAGAGAAGACGCAGGGGGGTGCGCGATGGGGGGTTTGTCATGCACGGCACCCTACATCTGTTAGGCATGCCTAACAACCATCTATTCGAAGGCGATTGCTGGACTTCCGGAGTGGTCGATCGTTACCGCTGTTCCCACGTCAAACTTCGGCGATCCGGTCATACGGGATCGCAGAACGTCGCCCCCGGCCGTTGCTACGCCGTACAGGGTGTCGTGGCCGAAGAACTCCACTCGGGTCACGTGGGAATCGCCGCCCGCGCGAAGCCGGATCTCCTCGGGTCGGACGAGAACGTCGACCGTTCCATTCGCTGCGTCGTGAAGCGGAATTGGACCCAAGTCGGTTTGTGCGACCGTTCCCGAGGCGACGCCAGTGATCGTGTCGGCCTCCCCGACGAAGTTCGCGAGCCAACGATCGGTCGGCCTCGCGTAGAGCTCGGCCGGTGTGGCTGACTGCACGACGTTGCCATCGCGCATGACCGCGACGTGTTCGCCGAGCACAAATGCCTCGTCCTGATCGTGGGTGACGAAGATGCTGGTCACGCCGAGCAGCTTCAGCAGTTCGGCCACCTCGGTCCGCACATCAACTCGCAGGCTCGTATCCAGACTGGAAAAAGGCTCGTCGAGGAGAAGCACGGCCGGCCGCGGCGCCAAGGCGCGAGCCACTGCGACCCGCTGCTGTTGCCCGCCGGACAATGACCCGGGGTTGCGATCCGCGAGGTCGGCGATGCCGACCATGTCGAGCAGAGCCCGAACCTCCGGCGGGGGAGACTTGCGCTGGGCTCGGGGAAGCCCGAAGAGAATGTTCTGCATCACCGTCAGGTGGGGGAACAACGCCCAATCCTGAAAGACCATGCCGATGTTGCGATTCTCCGGGGGCACATGCACGCTCGAACCAGCGACGACCGTACCGGCCACCGAGACCTCGCCCCGGTCGATCGACTGAAGACCAGCGATCACCCGCAGGAGGGTGGTCTTGCCGCAGCCACTCGGCCCAAGGATCGCAAGCCGCGATCCGGCTTCGGCGACGAGGTTGATCTGTTGCAGCACGTTGATGTCGCCCAACGTCACGTCGACGTCGCGAATCTCGATGTCAGCCTGCGGAGTCACGGTTGATCAGCGTACCGACCCGCCCGGTCGACCAGCTGCCACCCAGGCGCTGGTCGGCTCGGTAGCTTCCTGCACCTCACCCTCGTCGTCGAAGATGAGGAATTGTTCGAACGAACGCAGAAACCAGCGGTCGTGACTCACGGCGATCACGGTCCCCTCGAACTCGGACAGCCCCGCTTCGAGCGCTTCCGCTGAAGCCACATCCAGGTTGTCGGTCGGCTCATCGAGCAGCAGGAGGTTCGCTCCGCTGAGTTCCAACAACAGGATCTGGAAACGCGCCTGCTGCCCACCGGACAGTGTCTCCCAGCGTTGGTCTCCGGCTCCCTCGAGCTCGTAACGAGCCAGGCGGGAGAACGCCGTCCGCCGCTGCAACTCATACTCGGTGGAGAGGATCTCGTGCAGCTCGCGGCCTATGAGTTCCGGATGGTCGTTCGTCTGGGAAAAGAAGCCCGGGACAACCCGAGCGCCCAGACGCCACTCACCTTCGTGGTGGACCGAACCTCCGGCAAGGAGCCGAAGGAAGTGGCTCTTGCCCGTGCCGTTGTTGCCCACGACGGCGAGGCGGTCCGAGTACCAGATGTCGAGATCGAACGGGAAGGTCAGGTCGGTCAGCTCGAGTTGCTCGGCGATCACCACCTGCTTGCCTGTTCGGCCACCCTGTAACCCCATCTTGATGTTTTGGTCCTTGGCGGAGTCGGGCGGCGGGCCCGCCTGTTCATAGTGGCGAAGGCGTGTTTCTGCGGCACGAGCGCGACTGGCGTTGGCATCGCTCATCGCTGCCCGGCGCTTCATCTCCTTCATGTGCCGATGGAGACGTTTTCGCTCCTCCGCCCATCGGCGTTGTTCGTCGTCCAGGCGTTCGCGCCGCGCCTCGCGCGCCTCAGACCATGTCGCAAACGAACCGCCGTGGGTCCATGCACCGTTGGCCTCGAGCGTGACCACTTTGTGAGACGTTTCCGCCAGCAGCTCCCGGTCGTGACTGATGTACAGGATGGTTTTGCGGCTGGCGTTCAGCTGCTCGGCGAGCCACCGTTTGGCCGGTACGTCCAGGAAGTTGTCGGGCTCGTCCAGCAACAGGATCTCGGCTTCACCCCGAAGAAGAAACTCGAGTGCCAACCGTTTCTGCTCGCCGCCGGAGAACGTGGTGGTGGGGCGATCGGCAAGCTCGGACCAATCGATGCCTATGGCCCGATCGGCGCTCTCCGCCCATCTCACCTCGAGCTCGTAGCCGCCGACCTCCTCCCACTTCGCCAACTGATTCGCATATCTGACGGCGTTGTCCTCGGATGGGTCTTGAGCAAGAGTCTGTTCGGCTATCGCGAGGCGATCGGCGGCAAGTCGAAATCGTTCGGGTGACATCGACAGGTACAGGTCGCGCATCGTGACGCCGCTCTGCATGCCGATGGCCTGATTCATGTATGCCAGCGACCCCGTGATGTTGATCGATCCGGCGTCAGGTTTGCCGCCCTCCGTGAGCCGCGTGAAGAGTGTCGTCTTTCCGACGCCGTTGGCGCCGACAAGGGCGACGTGGTCACCATCGGCGATCTTGAAGGAGACGTCCTGGAAGAGCTCCTGACCGGTCGGGAGCCGGCAGGCAAGCTCGTGGACGTCGATCGTTCCCATCCGCAGACTCTAGGAGTTAGGCCTCACGAGGGAGCGGTCTGGCCACCTACCACGCGATTTCCGTTCTGTGGAGCATGAGGTGCGCTGGGTGATCGTCAGCCTCCACAGATTCTCCCGAACCTGATGGCGGGTTTGTATGGTGGGAAGCCGTCGTCGCGGCTTCCGACCCTCGGCGGTATCCAGTCCACACGGAAGGAACACGATGCCCCGCATCAACCTCGAAGGAACATCCGCAGTCGTCACCGGTGGTGCCTCTGGCATCGGCGAGGCGTCCGCTCGACAGCTCGCAGCTGCCGGCGCACGCGTCGTCATTGCCGACCTCAACGAAGAGCGCGGTGCTGGGGTCGCGAGCGAGGTCGGTGGCATCTTCGCCAAGACCGACGTTACGAGTGAGGAAGACGGTAAGGCCGCGGTTGCGGCTGCAGTGGAAATGGGCCCGCTGCGTTCGGTCGTGAACAGCGCCGGCATCGGCTGGGCGCAACGCACCGTCGACCGCAATGGTGAACCCTTCGACATGGGTGCGTTCCAAAAGGTGATTGCGATCAACCTGGTCGGCACCTTCAACATCATGCGCCTCGGTGCGGCCGCGATGGCTGCCAGCGATCCGATGGACGACGATGGCTACCGCGGTGCGATCGTGAACATGGCCTCCGTCGCAGCCTTCGACGGACAGATCGGACAGCTTGCCTATTCGGCCAGCAAGGGAGGCGTCGTCGGCATGACCTTGCCCGCCGCACGTGATCTTTCGGCGATCGGTGTTCGAGTGAACACGATTGCCCCCGGTCTAATCGACACGCCGATCTACGGTGAGGGTGAAGCGAGCGATGCGTTCAAGGCGCAGCTCGGCCAGAGTGTCCTCTTCCCCAAGCGGCTCGGTTCGGGTGAAGAGTTGGCCTTCATGGTGATGGAGTGCCTCACCAACCCATACGTCAACGGTGAGACGATTCGGCTCGACGCTGGCGTTCGTCTGCCACCGAAGTAGGCGCCGATGTCCGAGGAAACCACTGAAGAAGAAGCAGTTCTCACCGAACGGCGCGGCCGCGTATTGCTCATAACGCTGAACCGGCCCGAGGCACTCAACTCCATCAATGGTGCCTTGTCGCATGGCTTGGTGGCTGCGATCGATGTTCTCGACAACGACCCCGAGCTGACCGCCGGCGTACTGACCGGAACCGGGCGCGGGTTCTCCTCGGGTATGGACCTCAAAGCGTTCGCCCGCGGCGAAGACATCGGTCCCATGATGAAGTTCATCCGCAACGGCTCAGAAAAGGCCCTGATCGGTGCGATCGAAGGTTTCGCTCTGGCCGGCGGCCTCGAACTTGCGCTCACGTGTGATCTTCTCGTGGCGGCCGAAGGCGCGAAGCTCGGGATTCCCGAAGCAAAGGTGGGCCTCATCGCGGCCGGCGGAGGCCTCCATCGCCTTCCCAGTCGAGTCGGATTCGGCAAGGCCATGGAGATGGCCATCACCGCTGATCCGATCACCGCCGAGGAAGCAGCCGAATACGGTTTGGTGAACCGTGTCGTGCCAGCAGGCACCGCGGTCGAGGCCGCACTCGACCTCGCCGAGCGCGTCGCGCAGAACGCGCCACTCTCCGTCTCGTCATCGAAGCGGCTGATTCGAGCTGCGGTGAATGACACGGAAGAGGCGTTCTACGAAGCGCAGAACGCGGAGATGGGAATTATCTTCACCTCCAATGACTCGAAGGAAGGCCCCAAGGCCTTCGCTGAAAAACGTCCGCCCAAGTGGACCGGAACCTGACAAGAAAGAGACACGAACATGTTTGAAGCAGTCATCGTCGATGCCGTCCGCACACCGGGCGGAAAGCGCAATGGAAAACTCAAGGACTGGCATCCAGCCGAGCTCGGTGCCCACGTCCTGAAGGCGATCGAGGAACGAAATGGCATCGACCCGTCGATCGTTGACGACGTCGTGACCGGCTGTGTGATGCAGGTTGGTCAGCAGTCGCTCAACGTGGGTCGCAACGCCGTGCTGACGGCCGGCTGGCCCGAGAGTGTCCCCGCCACCACCGTCGACCGTCAGTGTGGTTCCAGCCAACAAGCGGTGCACTTCGCAGCACAGGGTGTCATGGCCGGCGCCTACGACGTCGTTGTAGCCCTTGGCATCGAGTCGATGACCAACGTGCCGATGGGTGCGAGCGTCGTCGAAGGCAAGATGGGCCATCCGTTCCCGAAGGAGATGCAGGAGCGCTACAGCGAGACCGGATTGCCGCCGCAAGGTATTGGCGCCGACCTCATTTCGGACGAGTACGACCTCAGCCGTGAGGACCTGGACGCGTTTGCCGCAGAATCCCAGCGTCGGGCCGAGCAGGCCACGATCGAGGGCCGGTTCGAGCGCGAGATCATCCCTGTGCCCTACGAGCTCGACGGCAAGACCGAGATGCTCACCCAGGACGAGGGTATCCGCCCCGGCACAACGGCGGAGACACTGTCGAACCTGAAGCCAGCGTTCAAGGAGGACGGTCGGATCACGGCCGGCAACTCCAGTCAGATCACCGACGGGGCATCGGCGCTGCTCATCATGAGCCGCGAGAAGGCCGATGAGCTCGGACTCAAGCCGCTGGCTCGCTTCCATGCGTTTGCGCTGGCCGGAACCGATCCGGTCACGATGCTCAAGGGCCCAATTCCGGTCACTGAGAAGATCCTCGACAAGACGGGGATGAGCATCGACGACATCGACCTGTTCGAGATCAACGAAGCCTTCGCATCCGTGGTTCTGGCCTGGCAGAAGGAAACCGGCGCCGACCTCGAGAAGGTCAACGTGAACGGCGGCGCGATCGCCCTCGGTCACCCGTTGGGTGCATCCGGCGGCCGTTTGATGACAACTCTCGTCCACGAGCTCGAACGAACCGGTGGCCGATTCGGCTACCAGGCGATGTGCGAAGGGGGAGGGCTCGCCAACGGCACGATCATCGAGCGCATTGCCGGCTAGGCAATGACCGACCTCGATCTCTGCCTGTATGACGTCGACAACCAGGTAGCCGTGCTGACGTTCAACCGCCCCGATCGGATGAACGGCATGACCGGCAACATGGAAGTTGCCTTCTACGAACGGCTCCGGCAGGCCGAAGCCGATAATGACGTGCGCGCGATCGTGGTTACCGGCGCGGGACGCGCCTGGTGCCCGGGTGCGGATCTTGCCTACCGCCCCGGCGAGGGCGACGAGCCGTTGCCCAACACGAAGATCCCAACCACGACGCTGCTCGACATCCGCAAGCCGGTGATCGCGGCGATCAACGGCGCGTGTGCGGGGATGGCGTTTGCGCTGGCGTTGATGTGTGATTTCCGCATCGCCGCATCGGGCGTGAAATTCACGACGGCGTTCGCGCAGCGAGGGCTGATCGCCGAGTACGGGCTGGCATGGCACATCATCGAGATCGCGGGCCGCGCGACGGCACTGGATCTGTTGCTCACGGCTCGGGTACTACGAGCCGAAGAGATGCACGAGCTCGGGTTGGTCAACCGGGTCGTTCCTCCCGAGGACGTCCTGTCGGAAGCCGCCGCGCTGGCACGGTCCCTCGCATCGACCTCATCCCCGGCCTCGATGGCCACCATCAAACGCCAGGTCCTGGATGCATCGGCGTCGACGGTTCGCGACGCGATGAGCGAGGCTGACACGCTGATGTATGAATCGATCGACGGAGCCGACGTCCGCGAAGGGATACAGGGCTTTCTCGACAAGCGTCCTGTGGACTTCGCGCCGCTCGGCCATGGCACCACGTTCGCGTGGATGGAGGACTGACATGACCGGCGATACATGGAAAGCCGAGATCATCGAGCTGCACGAATTGTTCGAGGCGTACTTCCTCGGCACGGAGGACT
>SHLQ01000090.1 GCA_004282895.1 Acidimicrobiales bacterium | reverse complement strand
ATCCTGAAGGGAACCGAAGAGCTCGGCTTCACGGTCATGCAGGTCTTCGGCCTGACCGAAACCTACGGGCACGTCTCGCAGTGCCTGTGGCGCGACGAATGGGAGTCTCTGGACTTTGATGATCGGGCGGACAAGAAGAGTTGGCAAGGTGTCACCATGCCGATGAACGAGGCGATCAGCGTGTTCAACACGGACGAGATGCGACCTGTCCCCCGCGACGGCGAGACCCAGGGCGAGATCTTCATCCGGGGCAATACCGTCATGAAGGGCTACTACAAGGACCAGGAGGCGACGGACAAGGCGTTCGAAGGAGGCTGGTTCCACAGCGGAGACGCGGCGATCTGGCGCGAACAGGGCTACATGCAGATCAAGGATCGACTGAAGGACGTCATCATCTCTGGCGGCGAAAACGTGTCTTCCGTCGAGGTCGAGAACGTCCTGTACAAACACCCCGCCGTGCTGGCCGCGGGTGTTGTCGCGAAACCCCACGAGAAGTGGGGCGAAGTCCCGATGGCCTTCATCGAGCTCAAAGATGGTCACACCGCAGACGCTGACGAAATCATGGCGTTCTGTCGAGAGCATCTGGCCGGATTCAAGACGCCGAAGGTGATCTCGTTCGGCGAGCTCCCCAAGACCTCGACCGGGAAGATCCAGAAGTTCCTCCTACGGGAAAAGGCGCGCGCCTAGCCCATGGACGAATTGTCCCCGGTGCAACAGGACGTCCTCGAACAGCTCGGCGCCTCGATGGCGGACCGACCCGAGTTTCCCGCGGAGCTCCGCTACGAGCTGCGAGGCGAACTTGAACGCAACACCGAGGATCACATCAAACGGCTCGGCGCGGATGAGTCGATCTTCGCGAACAAACATGCGTTGAGCGCCGTGCACGGCTGTGAGGGCAAGTTCATGGCCGAGCAGGAGTTCCCCGGCTGGTCGGTCCCCTTGGCCAAAGGCTCGGTCGTGCACAAGGCCATCGAGTTGTCGATCAACTGGCGCGGCACACCTCATCCCGCGGACCTTGTCGATGAAGCACTTGCCGCACTCGAACACAGCGAACAGGGCATCGGCGAGTTCGTCCAGACTCTCAGCGAGGTGGATCGCGCGCAGCTACGAAGCGACGTCGTCGGCCATGTCACGGCGTTCACTGAATGCTGGCCACCGCTGAAGAAGGAATGGCGGCCAGTCACCGAATCAAAGGTTCGACTCGAGCTCTTCGATGGGCAGGTCGTGCTACAGGGCAAGATCGACCTCACCCTTGGGCGGGCACAGTCCGGGCGGGCCGGCAAAGTACTGATCGATCTGAAGAGCGGCAAGCTCCATCCCCATCACCTCGACGACCTGCGCTACTACGCCCTCATCGAGACCATCCGCATCGGTGTGCCCCCACGGCGGATCGCCTCGTATTACCTGGATCAAGGCCGCTTCCACCCGGAGGATGTCACCGAAGACATCCTGTTCGTCGCCGCGGATCGGGCCGCGAGCGGCATCCGCAAGATGGTCGAACTCCAGAACGATGGCCGCACCCCGGAACTGCGGACCGGGCCACAATGCCGATGGTGTCGGGCGCTCGACACCTGCCAGAAGGGCCAGATCAGCCTCCGCGAATTCGACGATCCTCTGGAAGATCTGGTCTAGCCCAGGAACTCGGCAACCCTTCGGGTTGCTTGGAGATTTCGACTTCGCCGAAACTCCCGCCGGTTGCCTTCGTTAGCCCAAGTAGTTGGCGAATTCGGTGTGGCGTTCCTGCCACTCCTCGGTAGTGATCGCATAGCGCATGTGGTCCTCCCACACGCCGTTGATCTCGAGATACCGCTCGGCGATGCCTTCCAAACGCAGGCCCAGCTTCTCCACGACCCGCCTCGAGGGCCGGTTCCTCGGAATGATCGCAATCTGCAGCCGATGCAGCCGCAGATCCTCAAACGCGAATCGCATGGCGACCGCCAACGCCTCGGGCGTGTACCCCTTGCCAGCCATCCGTTCGTCGACCCAGTAGCCGATGTACGCGTTCTGGAACGGTCCGCGCTGAATCGAGGACACGTTCATCTCTCCGACGAGGACCGAGCCGACGAAAACACCGAATCCGAAGCCGGTGCCGAGCTGACGTTCCCTATGGCGAGCGGCACACCGGGAGCTGAACGCCTGCTTGTTGGCGACGACGTCAGGCTGGCCGGGCAGCCGCTGCGGCTCCCATTGTGTCAGCCACACCTCGTTCTCGGTTCGGACATCTCGCCACTGAGGGAAGTCTTGCGAGACCAGTGGCCGAAGGGTTACCCGGGCCCCCTGCAGGACCGCGGATGCCGGGTCTGGCTCAGACCGAATCACGTGACCTGCGACAGGATGAGGCCGTCGAGAATGTCGCTCTCGGACACGAGAACGTTCTCAGCGTCGAAGTAGCGAACGATGCGGGCCAGGATGCACATGCCGCCCACGATCGTATCGACCCGCCCGGGGTTGAGCCCGGGATTGTGGATGCGATCGTCTCTCGCTTCCGTCACGAGCGTTCGATAGACATCTTCGATCGCCGCTCGCTCAAGAACGAAGTGATGGATCGCCTCGCGGTCATACTCAAGCAGTCCGATCTCCACGGCCGCCGTGGTCGCCACCGTTCCCGCCAGCCCGACGAGTTGGCGAGCACCGAGAACCATTGGCACCTCGCGTACGACATCGTCGAGATGAGTCTCGGCCACCGACAGGCAGGCGAGGAGCTCCTCGGGCAACGGTGGGTCGGTCTCGATGTACTTCTCCGAGAACCGCACCGACCCCATGTCCGTGGAGATACCGCCCTCCATTCGACTCGAGCCGATCGCGAACTCGGTCGAACCGCCACCGATGTCGAAGACAAGAAAGGGCCCATCGGCGGGGTCGAGCTCGGCGGTTGCACCTATGAAGGAGAGCTCCGCCTCCTCGTGGCCGCTGATGAGTTCGGGACGTACGCCGACAACCGATTCGGCCATGTCGAAGAAGTCATCACTGTTGGTTGCGTCGCGTGCGGCCGAGGTCGCGGTCATTCGGATGCCGGCGAG
The DNA here is from genome assembly GCA_004282895.1 of Acidimicrobiales bacterium. Lineage (GTDB taxonomy): Bacteria > Actinomycetota > Acidimicrobiia > Acidimicrobiales > SHLQ01 > SHLQ01. The sequence goes on along the minus strand of SHLQ01000090.1, from coordinate 10,664 downwards.
GTCATACCCATCCATCACCGCTCGGTAGGTCGTCAGTGCCACCCGCACCCGCTCAATCGCCTCGGCAGCCAGTGCCCGGGTCTCGTCGACCCCTTGCCCCAGTCCGGTGATGATCATGTCGGCGTGAAAACGCTCGACACCGTCTCCGATGAGTATGCGGGTGGAGTTGGTGCCGCAGTCGATCGCGGCGTAGATCGGTCGGGTCATGCTGTGTCCTCGGTTGCGCTCGGAGCTGTGGGCCATTCCGGATAGTCGACTTCATGGAGGTGCTCGGCCACCCATTGGCCGACCGGGTCGTCGCCACCCGCGAGCCACCAGCCGTAGTGGGCGTGCAGGCACTTCACCCCGTTTCGGGTGCCGCCGACACCACCGGTCGGGCGATGGGCTGGTGTTGCTGCAGAGGAATCAAGGAACGCGTCACGTTCCTCGCGGTAGCGGTCGTGCGCAGCATTGATGACGTCCAGCCCGAGATCGGTTTCCGCGCGGCGCACACCTTTCATCGATTCGAGTCGTCCAACGAGCATGTTCTCCCGCGCACCACACAACCAGTAGAGGGTGGGCATCGGTCGTCCGTCGTCAAGCACGGGGAAGTTCCGAAGAACGACCGGCAAGCCGTCCGGTGATCGCACGACGACCTCGAACTCACCCTGCGGCGATCGACCCAACAGGGTCGTAACCGCCGCCGTGTCGTTCGAAAGTGTTTCCCTCATGGCCTGCAGTGTTTCCTCGGTATCGATGTCGCTCGGATCCCCGACGCAGGGTACCTCGGTGACGAGTTCGGGATGAGCGGCGATGAGTGTTCTCGCACCTTCGTCGCCCTCGGTTGGCAGCTGATCCCAGATGGCCTTGTCGAGCCGAACCGGTGGCCGTCGCTGGCCCGCGAAGACCGCGGCGGCAATTGGTGCACTGGGGGCGGTCGCCACCTGCTTCCAGACCCGGGGTCCGACAAACGGTTGATCGGCCAGTCCAACCACGATGGACTCATGGCCGGCCTCTCGCGCAGCCTCCACCGCCAGCTGTAGAGACGACGCCTGGCCGGATCGCCACCCCGGGTTGTGCACGACTCGAACGCTTTCTGGCATGTGGTCGGCGAGCTCGATCGCTCCCGTCACCACGAGCAGTTCATCAAGTCCGGCTGCGACGACGGCGCGTAGTGCGTGGGCCAGAACGGGTCGGCCGCCGAGGTCCGCGAGCAGCTTGTGGGTGTCACCGGTGAATCGGGAGCCATCCCCGGCGGCGAGAAGAACACCCGCCACGGTCATATCGTGCAGCCCGGATCGCCGAGAGCGGTAGGGTCCTGCGCATGGATCAACCCGATCTCGAATTCAATCCGCCAGCGTTCCAAGCCATTGTTCTCATGGCCGACGCCGTTCAGGTGTCGGACGGCAAACTGTTCATCCTCGGTGGCGGACTTGGCGTCATCGGCCCCCGGCCGCAGAACATCGCTGTCGCCGTCCGAATCGCCGTTCCCTGGGATCAGGCCAACGTGAAGCACCAGTGGAAACTCGACCTGATCGACGAAGACGGGCAACCGGTGGCCATCAACGGCAAATCGATCGCCATCGCCGGTCAGTTCGAAGCCGGACGACCAGCCGGCGTTGCTCCTGGTACTGCGCTTTGGGTTCCGCTCGGGTTGAACTTCGGCGCGATTCCCCTGCCGGGTGGCAAGAGGTACACGTGGCAGCTCTCCATCAACGACGCGACGGCAGAAACGTGGAACGCCACCTTCGCCGTTCGAAAGGCGTAGCTCTCGCCGGCTAGCGGTGGATGGGGCCATCGGTGTCGCGTAGCGCCTGAACTGACCGCCCGGTGTGCAGCGCAATGATCTCGGCCACTATCGAGATCGCGGTTTCTTCCGGCGTTCTGCCGCCTAGGTCGAGACCAATCGGGGATCGCAGCCGCTCCAGGCCGTCGGGGCCAACACCGGCGTCGACGAGACGGCCCGTCCGATCGTCGTGCGTGCGTCGACTGCCCATGACACCGATGTAGCCCACGTCAGTTTGCAGCGCTGAGGTGATCGCCGGCACGTCGAACTTGGCATCGTGGGTCAGAACAGCAACTGCATCCCGCTCGCCCAAGGAGTCGCCGATTTCCTTGAGCAGGCGATCAGGCCAGTCGACCACCACGGCATCCGCAGTGGGAAATCGTTGTGGTGTCGCAAAGACGGGACGGGCGTCGCAGACCGTCACCCGATACCCAAGGAATTTCGAGACCTTCACAAGCGCAGCGGTGAAATCGACCGCACCGAAGATCACCATCTGCGGTGGCGGGGCGAAGCTTTCGATGAAGACCGCGACGACCTCTTCGCGGGCCTGACCTTCCGCGCCGTAGTGGCGGATGCCAGTTCGTCCGGCGGCGAGTTCGCCCAGCATGTCGCGCTCGACGACCCGGTCGAGGTCGGCGTTGCCGAGCGACCCCATCGAGTCGTGGTCAGGCAGGACCAGCAGCTTTTCTCCTCGGCCCGGCCCGTCGGTCACCGTGGCCAACGCAACTGGCGCTTCGGCCTCGATTGCGTCACGCAGCGTGTCGAAGATCGGCGTGTCCGCCATTACCAATCCAGCGGCTCGATAAACAGGTGGATGGTTCCTCCACAGGTGAGTCCGACGGCGAAGGCCTCGTCATCGGAGTAGCCGAACGTCACCATGCGACGATCACGCGATTCGATCACGTCGAGGGCCTCAGCCACCACCGCACCTTCCACACAACCGCCGGAGACCGAACCGGCAACTTCCCCGTCGGAGCTGACCGCCATGGCCGCTCCCGGCAGCCGTGGTCCGGAGCCGTCGAGATCGACCACGCGGGCGACGGCGATGTCTTTGCCCTGCTTCTTCCAGCGATCCACGTCGTTCAGCAGTTCTTTCATTGCGGCTCCTTCCTCTCCAACGGTATCTCAGGCACCGACGGCCTCCGCCAGAGTGTCGAGCGAGCGCAGACAGTGTCCCTCGAGGAACGTGTCGATATGGGGCATCGCGGCAGCCATACCGCGCGCCAATGGTTCGTACCCTGGGCTCGCCTTCAGCGGGTTGACCCACACGACGCGGTGCGCGGTTCGGTGCAGACGCTCCATCTCGTGCGCCATGTGTTCGGGATCACCACGATCCCAACCATCGGAGAGGATGACCACCACCGCTCCCCGAGCCATTCCTCGGACTCCCCACTCGTCGTTGAACCGTCCGATCGCCTCACCCAGTCTGGTTCCACCCGACCAGTCGACGACCGCCTCCGCGGCGTCGGCAACCGCTTCATCCACATCGTGGGACCCGAGCTGTCGGGTCATACGCGTCAGCCGGGTGCCGAGCGCGAACACCTCCCCCTTCCCGCGGCCAACAACTGCGGCATGCGCGAAACGAATCAGCACGCGGGCGTACGCCTCCATGGATCCGCTGACGTCGAGCAGCACGACCAGTCGCCGAGTCCGTTCGCCCTGATCGGTCGCTGCCAAGTGAAGCGGTTCCCCCGCCGTACGCATGGCGCGCCGCACCGTTCGTCGCAGATCGAGGCGCGCTCCCAACTGGTCAGGAACCCGTCGGCGGGAAGACCGTCGAGCGGGACGGAGTCGCATTTTGGCCATAACCCGTTGCGCTTCGCGTAACTCGGCCGCCGTGAAGTCCGCGAAGTCCTTGGAACCGAGCACCTCTGCGGCGCTGTACCGCAACGAGATGATGTCGTCGTCGCTGCTTTCGCCCTCGCCGGAGTCACCATCGCCATCGTCGACGGCGAGGCTGGCTGATTCGGCTTCGTCCTCGAAGCGGACTTTGAACCCTGTGCCGTTGTGATGAAAGAACGCGAGGAACATCGCGTTGTACATGACGATGTCCTCCGGTCGGCTGACGAGTGTTGCTCGGCCGGCCCAGTACACGTCCACACCACGCTGAATTCCGGTCAGTTCCAGCGCCTCGCGGAAGCGCAGCGACATGCTGACCGGCACGCTGAGTCCGCCGCTGCGGAGACAGTGGACGAACCCAACCACGATTCGTTCGACCGGTGGGGCCTCGAGCGTGTCGGCGGTGGTCACAAACTCAGGCTCCGAGAGCGATCTCGATCACGCTCTCGATGCCGGTTCGACGCGCTCGTTCCTGGTCCTCGCGGTACTTCAGCAGTGTCCCCAACGTTGCATCGACCGCTTCCTCGGTGAGCGTCTCTTGGGAGAGGAGGTGCAACGCGCTGGCCCAGTCGAGCGTCTCGGCAATCCCCGGTGGCTTGTACATCCCCATCTCACGGAACTGCGCGGTGGCGTTTGCGATCTGTCGTGCCAGTTGGTCGCTCACCTGCGGTGCCTTCGCCGTGATGATCGCGACCTCCCGCTCGAAGTTGGGATGTTCCACCCAGTGGTAGAGGGCTCGACGCTTCAGCGCATCGTGGACGTCGCGCGTTCGGTTCGACGTGATGATCACGATCGGCGGATCGTCGGCGTGGAAACGGCCGAGCTCGGGAACCGTTACCGAGTAGTCGCTGAGTGCCTCCAGCAGGAAGGCCTCGAACTCGTCGTCGGCCCGATCAACCTCGTCGATCAGCAGCACCGGCGGCACGGCGCTCTTGTGGTCAATCGCGGCGAGCAGGGGCCGGCGGATGAGGAATTGTTCGGTGAACAGCTCCTCCTCCAATTCGCTGGCGTGTTCGGCATCAACCGCACCGGTCGCCTCTGCCGTGCGCAGATGAAGAAGCTGGCGGGTGTAGTTCCACTCGTACAAAGCCTGAGAGGAATCGATACCTTCGTAACACTGCAGACGAATGAGTTCCGCCCCTGTCATGGCGGACAACACCTTCGCCACCTCGGTCTTGCCCACGCCGGCTTCCCCTTCAAGCAGGAGCGGTCGATGCAGGTTCGCAGCGAGGAAGATCGACGTCGCGAGGCCCTCATCGGCGAGATACTTGTGATCCTCGAGACCAGCGAGAACGGTGTCGACCGACTGCAACGATGGGTGGGCTTCAGGCATCAGCCCAGACTACGACACCACTACCAGTCGGGTATTACCCACCAGCGGGGGGAAGGACCGCGTAGACCTCATCAAGGGGATACACAAGGTCGTACTGGTCGCGGGCTACGCGCTCGATCTCGGGATCGCTGCCGAGAAGGTCCACCCGGTGCTGTAGGTCGTTGTTTTCCGTTTGGATTTCCTCAAGGTCCGTGCGGGCCCTATCGAGGTCGTTCCGCTGGTCGAGATACCGACCGGTTGGAAACACGCCGAACACGAAGACCGCAATGATCAGTAACCCCAACCCAACGCGAGCAACGAACTTGCCGACCGGCTTGAGCATCTGCATCGAGCTGGCGGCGGTCGGCGCCGACCGAGGAGCGCGGGGTGCAGACGATCTTGCGCGGGGTTGCACCTGGCGCGGGCGCCGGGCAACGGCTTCATGTGATCGCGGACGCCGCCGCGGACCGGGCCCAGGTTTGGGTCGGGATCCGGGACGGCGCGTCTGTTGGGAGTTGCTCATCGACCGGCGAGGGCCTGCAATCCGGGGTAGATCGCACGATCACCGAGCTCGGCCTCGATACGGATGAGCTGGTTGTACTTGGCGACGCGGTCGCTTCGGGCTGGCGCGCCGGTCTTGATCTGGCCAGCGTTCGTGGCGACGGCCAGGTCGGCAATGGTGGCGTCCTCCGTCTCACCCGAACGATGGGACATCACCGAGGTGTAGCCAGCGGAGGCGCCGAGCCGCATCGCCGCCAAGGTCTCCGTGAGCGTGCCGATTTGGTTGACCTTGATGAGAATCGAGTTCGCGATGCCCTGATCGATTCCGCGCTGCAACCGGGTCGTGTTCGTCACGAAGAGATCGTCCCCCACGAGTTGGGTGGACGTACCGATCGATCGGGTGTGCTCGGCCCAGCCGTCCCAGTCTTCCTCATCCATGCCGTCCTCGATCGAAACGATCGGATACCGCTCGGCGAGTTCCGCCAGATAGCCAGCCATCTCTGCCGGTGAGAGCTCCCGGCCCTCGCCGGCGAGGTTGTACGTGCCGTTGTCGAAGAACTCGCTCGCGGCTGCATCCATGGCAAGCGACAGTTGTTCGCCCGGCACGAAGCCAGCCTTCTCGATCGATTCCATGAGAAGTTGGAGAGCCTCTTCGTTGGACCCGAGGTTCGGTGCGAATCCACCCTCGTCGCCAATCGCGGTGGCGAGGCCCCGCTCGTGCAGAACCTTCTTCAGGGTGTGATAGGTCTCGACGCCCCACCGAAGGCCTTCGGAGAACGACGACGCCCCGACCGGCATGATCATGAATTCCTGGATGTCGATGTTGTTGTCGGCGTGCTCGCCGCCGTTCAACACGTTCATCATCGGCACCGGCAAGGTCACCGCGTCGTCACCGCCGATGTGGCGATACAGCGGCATGCCTTTGTCGTTTGCAGCGGCATGCGCCGCACCGAGCGAGATGCCGAGGATTGCGTTGGCGCCGACGCGACCCTTGTTCTCGGTCCCATCGACCTCGATGAGCCGAGCGTCGAGCGCTTCCTGATCCGCTGCGTCCATGCCGATAACCGCGTCCCGGAGCTCGCCGTTCACGAACCCGACCGCGTTTTGTACACCTTTGCCGAGGTATCGATCGCCACCGTCGCGCAGTTCGACCGCCTCAAACTGGCCCGTGGACGCGCCACTTGGGACGAGGGCGCGACCGGCCGCGCCCGATGTTGTCGACACGACGACCTCGACCGTTGGGTTGCCCCGAGAGTCGATCACTTCGAGTCCCACCACGTCATCAATCGTTGTCATCTGGCCTCCAAGCTCGCGAAAAGGCGTCGGACTCCCGCGGGAGCTCCAACGCCCACGGCAAAACTACACGGCGAGACAACCCCGGTGTTTCACCCCTTGGCTCGAAGCCAGATCTCCTCGAGCACGCTGGCATCACACTCGGCCAGCACCAGCCCCCGCTCGGCCGCGTCGCGTTCGACCCGACGGAACCGTGTTGCGAACCGCGCGACCGCGTGACGCAGCGCGTGTTCGGGGTCGACGTTGGTCATTCGAGCCACCTGGACCGCGGCGTACAACAGGTCACCCACCTCATGCTCCGTGGGGTCGGCCGTGACCTCTGCCAGCTCCTCAGCCACATCGGCCAGAGCCCAGTCGAGGTCGGGGCCGGTGAAACCTGTGGCCGCCGCCCGTTTCTGCACCTTCAATGCAGTGAGCAGCGCGGGCAGGGTATGCGGAATCCCATCGAGCAGGCTCTGTCGCTGCTTCTCGACCTGTTTGTTGAGCTCCCAGTTCGCAACGGTGTGGTCGGCGTCAGCATCCCCGAATACGTGGGGGTGACGTTCGTAAAGCTTGTCGTGGATGCCATCCGCAACATCCGCGACGGTGAACTGACCCTGTTCCGCAGCGAGGCGCGCATGGAAGAAGACCTGGAACAACAGGTCGCCAAGTTCCTCCTCCAGCTCTCCATAGTTCGCCGGGTCGTCCTCCACCAGATCGATCGCCTCGAGAACCTCATGCGTTTCCTCCAGTAGGTGTTTGCGAAGCGATCCATGGGTTTGCTCGCGATCCCAGGGACACTCTGCGCGGAGCCGTCGTACCAACTCGTCGAATCGGATGAACGCCGCGCCGATTGGTTCGGCGAGTCGAGGAATCCACAGAGAGGTCAGATGGTCCGGCGAAATCGCCGATCGCACGTGGGCCCACTCGACCTCGCGCACATCTTCGTTCGGTGTGCCGAGGCCCTGGAGCAGCGTCACGGTCGACGGTGCAACATCGTCGAGGGCGAGGCACAGGTCGGCGAGGATCTCGGCACTGTGCACCTGCGTAATGAGGAGAGGGCCGAGGCGACCGGCCGCGTCGGTCAGAAACTGATGGGCATCCACCATCGTGGCTGCGGCGGTGAGCGGATCGACCTCGAGCGAGAGCCATGCCAGGTCGGCAAAGCTCAGCGCGGGACGAATGTCCAGCGCAATACGTTGGTCCTTGCGGAGCAGCTCCACCGTGTGCTCGGCGACCAGCGGAGATCCCGGCACGGCGTAGATGACCCGACCATGGCGTTCGGCGGCTGCGACCAATTCGTCCACGATGGCCGTGTACACGGCGTCGAACGAATCGAGGGTTTCGTAGAGTTGGTCGAAGCTCGAGGTTTCCAGTCCACCTGCCGCAGGATGGCGCGCCGTTCGGAGAAAGACGGGCTCGTCCCCACCGAGCAACTCGGTCGTTTCGGCGGTGATGAGCTCCGCGCCTGCCGGGCCAAGCCCCACCACGACAACAATCGGCAGGCTCACCCCGCAACCATTTCTGCCTCGTCCTCCGCTGGAGCGAGGTCGTCCAACGCCATCACGATCTGTTCTGCGATGTTGCCCTTCTTCATACCCAGCTGCAGGAATCCGCCGTGTGCTTCCTTGTACAGCGAGTGTTTGTAGAGGCGGTCGAGTCGAATCCGCTTCGACGCGGGCAACTCGAGCGGCGAGATCCGAACAAGATGATCCGGTCCGCCGAAACCTGGTCCCTTCGTCACGGTGATTTCCTTCACACCCGTTCGGATACAGGTGACCCGCACCTGCGCCACCTGCAGAAGACTGGCCGCGGGTTCGGGCAGTGGACCGTAGCGGTCCTGCCATTCCGCCCGGATGTCATCGACTTCGCTCTGGGTCGTGACTGCGGCGAGCCGGCGGTAGGCCTCTAGTCGTTGGTCCTCCGTCGTCATGTAGTCGTCGGGCAGGAATGCCTTCACCGGAAGTTCAACCGTCAACTCCTCTTCCTCGGGGATGGCCTCACCCTTGAGCTCCGAGACCGCCTCGGTGACCATCTGGCAGTACAGGTCGTAGCCGACGGCCGCGATGTGACCCGACTGGCCGGTGCCCAACAGGTTGCCGGCACCACGAATTTCCAGGTCTCGCATCGCGATCTTGAAGCCGGACCCAAGATCGGTCGCCTCGCCAATCGTCTTCAATCGCTCATAGGCCTGTTCGCTGAGGGACCGGTCAGGGGGCACCATCAGGTAGGCGTAGGCCCGTTGGCCGGAACGTCCGACCCGACCGCGGAGCTGGTGCATCTGGCCGAGACCAAGTAGGTCAGCGCGGTCGACGACAAGGGTGTTCACGGTGGGCATGTCGATGCCGGACTCGATGATGGTCGTGCACACGAGCACGTCGTACTCCCCTTCCCAGAAGTCGATCACCACCTGTTCGAGCGACGCCTCATCCATTTGCCCGTGGGCGACGGCGACGCGAGCCTCAGGTACCAGTTCGCGGACGTGGGCAGCTACGTGGTCGATGTCCAGCACCCGGTTGTGCACGAAGAACACTTGGCCTTCACGCAGTAATTCGCGCCGGATCGCCTCGGCGATGGCTCGGTCGTTCTGCTCGCCCACATACGTGAGAATCGGTTGACGCTCGGCCGGTGCCGTCTGGAGGAGAGTCATGTCGCGAATCCCGGTGAGGCTCATCTCCAGCGTTCGAGGGATCGGTGTTGCGGTCAACGTGAGCACGTCGACGTCGGTCCTCAGGCTCTTGATGGACTCTTTGTGTTTGACGCCGAAACGCTGTTCCTCGTCCACGATCAGAAGGCCAAGGTCCTTGAACTTCAGCTGATCGCTGAGCATGCGATGGGTTCCGATGAGCACATCGACCGAACCGTCGTTCACGCCCTCGATGACCTTCTTGGCCTGCTTGTTGGTCAGGAACCGGCTGAGCACCTCCACCCGTATCGGGAAGCTCGCAAACCGTTCCGAGAACGTCTGATGGTGTTGCTGGGCCAGCAACGTCGTCGGCACCAGAATTGCGACCTGCTTGTTGTCCTGCACCGCCTTGAAGGCCGCCCGAACGGCGACCTCGGTCTTGCCGAAACCGACATCTCCGACCACCAAACGGTCCATGGGGAAAGCCCGCTCCATGTCCGCCTTCACATCCACGATCGCCGTGAGTTGGTCGGGTGTTTCCTCATAGGGGAAGGAGTCTTCGAGCTCGGCCTGAAACGGCGTATCGAGGGGAAACGGGTGACCGGAGGAGGTGACCCGCTTCTGATAGAGCACCACGAGCTCCTGCGCAATATCGGCAACCTCTGATCGGACCCTGGCCTTGGTCTTGGCCCAATCGCTGCCTCCCATCTTGGAGAGACTCGGACTGTCGCCGCCCGTGTAGTGGCGGACGAGCTCGATTTGGTCGCTCGGAACATAGAGCTTGTCGTCGCCGCGGTACTCGAGCAGGAGGTAGTCGCGTTCCACTCCCCCGATCGCCCGCGTCACCATGCCGGCGAATCGCGCCACGCCGTGTTGGTGGTGGACGACATAGTCGCCCGGAGCGAGGTCGTCGAACGTGTCCTGCGCCGCCCGCACCCGCTTTCGGGCACGGCGATGGGTCCTTCGCCGACCGGTGATGTCACTCTCGGACAGGACCGCGATCTTCGACGACGTGAACACGGCGCCACGTTCGAGCGGAGCCACGATGATGCCCGACGACCCATCATCGAGAAGCTCGTCGACCACCGGGAGGTGCACGCCGGCCTCGGCCAGCACGACCGCCAGCCGGGGCGCGGTACCCGAACCATCAGCGCCGACCACGATGCGGTACCCGTCGCCGATGAGCCGGTTCAACTGGTTGATAAGCGGAGGAGGGTCACCGAGTGGCGACTCCCAGCCCGTCGCCGCAACCACACCAACATCGGGGCCTTCGGGCGCGACGGTCATCGTCCAGACGGGTGCATTCGTTCCGGTCAGGATGCGGTCGAACGGCAGGTGCAGCCGGGGGA
>SHLQ01000264.1 GCA_004282895.1 Acidimicrobiales bacterium | reverse complement strand
CCGTAACACCTGCCTGCACGATACGCAGACAATGCAACGGTCACCCAGCTCACCGAGCTTGCGCTGGCCGGAGTCCGCGGAAACCCTGGCGGCCAGGACAACATCGCAGTCATCGCCAGCCGCGCCTGAGGTTCAGCCGGTAAGGACGCCCAGAACGATCAACCCCTGACCCAGGTGATAGAGCGTGTGGATCAGCAGCCGACCGTGGGGTAGTGGGGCGACGAATCGGTTCCATCCAAGAACAGCGTCCGACGCAACGAAGAGCGTGGCACCGATCGCCACGATTGGTCCCACGCCGACGCCAAGCGTGACCATCGCGGAGATGACGAGGGTGTACGCCACCACCGCCTTGCCGAGGTTGTCGTCTTGTAGTGTCGCCCCAGCAACGATCCGGCGCCCTGCGACGAGGATGCCAAGCAGTGCCACCGCCGCGCCCGCGATTGCCCCGGCCGGGTCAACACCCAAGCGAAGAAAGCCGAGCGCATAGAAGATATGCCCGAGAAGGAAGGCAGCGAGGCCTCCGAGGAAGTTATCGAACCGGGGGAGTAGCAGGACGTCGCCCAGCAGCGAGAACAGCAGTGCCACCCCGATGAGGACCATGGCGAGGCTGCGGTCGCAAGACGCGACAACCGCAGCGATCAGCAACACCATCACGGCCGCCTTGGCGATGGCCTCGGTGCGGTCATCCTCGCGATGGACCGAGACCCAATCGATCAGCGCAGCCAGCGCGGCCGCGCCGAGCGCCCAGTACATCAGCTGTTACCGGACCAACGGCTTGTACTTGATGCGGTGGGGGCCGGCGTTCTCGCCGAGCTCCTTCTTGCGGAATGCCTCGTATTCGCTGAAGTTGCCCTCGAACCAACGCACCTGGGAGTCGCCCTCGAACGCAAGCACGTGGGTGGCGATGCGGTCGAGGAACCAGCGATCGTGGGAGATCACCACCGCACACCCCGGGTAGGCCTCGAGTCCATCTTCCAGGGCACGCAGCGTCTGCACATCGAGGTCGTTGGTCGGCTCGTCGAGTAGAAGCACGTTGGCTCCCGATTTGAGCACCTTCGCCAGGTGGACGCGGTTGCGCTCGCCCCCGGACAGCACACCGACCTTCTTCTGTTGGTCCGAGCCCTTGAAGTTGAACGACGCGACGTAGGCGCGTGCATTCATTTCGCGGTTGCCGATCTGCAGGAACTCGTGTCCGCCGGACAGCTCGTCATAGACCGTCTTCTCGGCCTCGAGGACGTCGCGGGACTGGTCCACGTAGCCGAGGTCCACCGTCGTGCCGACGGTAATCGAGCCTGAATCCGGTGCTTCGGTTCCCGTGATCATGCGGAACAGCGTTGTCTTGCCCGCGCCATTGGCACCGATGACGCCGACGATGCCTGCGGGCGGCAGGGAGAAGCTGAGGTTGTCTATGAGCAGCTTGTCCTCGAAGCCCTTGGAGACTCCGTCGAACTCGATGACCTGATCGCCGAGCCGCTGATTGGCCGGTATCTGAATCTGCAGATCGGCGGACCTGCCCTCCGCGGCCTTCGCTTCGGCCAGGAGTTTGTCGTACGCCGCGAGTCGAGCCTTGCCCTTGGCCTGACGGGCCTTGGGAGCCATACGAACCCACTCGAGCTCTCGGGCCAGCGTGCGCTTCCGGGAAGCATCAGCTTTTCCTTCTGCCTCCAGCCGGGCCTGCTTCTGTTCGAGCCAGGCGCTGTAGTTGCCTTCGAACGGGTAGCCCCGACCATGATCGAGTTCGAGAATCCACTGCGCGGCGTTGTCGAGGAAGTACCGATCGTGCGTGATGGCCACGACGGTTCCCTCATACTTCTGGAGGAAGTGTTCGAGCCACGCCACCGATTCCGCGTCCAAGTGGTTGGTTGGCTCGTCGAGCAGCAACAAATCCGGCCGGGAGAGCAGCAATCGCGCCAGTGCGACACGACGGCGCTCGCCGCCGGAGAGCTTCGAGACGTCGGCGTCTCCCGGAGGCAAACGAAGGGCGTCCATTGCGATCTCGATCGTGCGTTGCAGATCCCAGGCTTCGGCGGCCTCGATCTTTCGTTCGAGTTCGGCCTGGCGCTCGCCCAACTTTTCGTAGTCAGCTTCCGGGTCCGACCATCCCGCGAGAACCTCGTCATATTCGGTCAGCAGGCCCGCGATTTCCCCGACGCCATCCATGACGTTGCCCTGGACGTCCTTGGACTCGTCGAGTTGTGGCTCTTGTTCGAGCAACCCAACGGTGAACCCGTCGGTCAGTCGTGCTTCGCCGGTGTAGTCGTCGTCGAGCCCGGCCATGATGCGCAGCACTGTTGACTTACCCGCCCCGTTGGCTCCGAGCACGCCGATCTTCGCCCCCGGGAAGAAGGAGAGGCTGACGTCCTTCAGAATCTCGCGGTCGGGCGGGATGAACTTCGACAGCTTGTGCATGGTGAAGATGTACTGGGCACTCATGGCGTGGAGACTATCGCCTGTTCAGGTGTCGCTGGCTCGGCGAGTGCGCGCTGCTTCGACCGAAAGTGCAATGACGTTGTCCGTCGACTGCGGCCGCTGATTCAGAATGTCCGCAGTTGCGAAATCGCTGATCGAGAACAGGGCGACGTCGTCCTCGCCCAGTTCGGCGGCGGGTAACGTCCGGAAGCCGCCGGCAAATGCGGCGGAACTGAGCTGCTGGAACGTCAGGGAGCTGAACGCAGCGCGACCTCGCATCTCGAAGTCATCGTCGTCCTCGTCCGGACGTACCTGATAGAGGTTGGCCCGACCGAGATGTTCGCTCAGGTGAAAGGCCGCCAGGCTCGCGAAGTTCTCGTCGTCGGTCACCAGAATGGCCCGCTTGATACCGACTCCGTCGAGGGTGAGATCTAGGTCGTGGCTGTCGATGGGGCGGTCGTACGCGAACAAGCCGTGGCTGAAAGAGTCGCGTTGCACTGCCGTCGAGGAGGAGACCACGAGAACCGGCACATTGTTGGCCACGAGCTGGTCGGCCAGCTTCACGATCCAGCGATTGTTCGAGACGAGTGCGATGCCAGTCGGTTCGGCCTTGGCCACTCTGGTCATGCGGGCGACGCGCGTTGCCGTCAGCCCGTAGAGAGCGACGGTGACGATGACGGTTCCGAACACGATCGGTACGAGTTCGGGAATTGGTTCGGCACCTTCGTCGATCAGTGTGCGCGAGAAGACAGTGGCCACCGATGCCGCGACGATGCCACGAGGAGCCATCCACGCAAGGAACTGGCGATCATTCCGCTGCAGGCCACCGCCAATCGTTGACAGCCACACCGCAATGGGTCGGGCCACGAGTACGAGAACGGCGATGAGGATCAGCGTGCGGGGCAACACGGCTTGCAGCTCGTCGAGGTCGACCAGCGCGCCGAGCACGATGAAGAGTGTGCCAAGAATCAGGTAGCCAACGTCCTCGCTGAACGCGGTGAGCTCGTGGTTGGGTACGAGCTTCTGGTTGGCCAACACGATTCCAAGCATCGTTGTCGCCATGAGTCCGGCTTCGGGTGCGATCTGATTGGCTGCGGCAAACGCAACTATGGCAGCGGCCAACATGGCGGGGTTGATCAGATGGTCGGGTACGAGGTGGAAGTGCAGGGCCAGCATCGCGAGTGCCGCGACAATGAGCCCGGCAAGAGTGCCCGCTCCCAACGTGACGCCAACTTGGAGTGCCGCTTCGCGCGGTTCGGAGTCGGTCAGGATCGTGTCGAGGACGACGATGGCCAGAGTGGCGCCCACCGGGTCGATGATGATGCCTTCCCACCTGAGGATGCTTCCGCCGGGTTCGCGCGGTCGGGCCAGGTGGAGCAGCGGTATAA
>SHLQ01000263.1 GCA_004282895.1 Acidimicrobiales bacterium | reverse complement strand
ACCCCGCGCGCGAACCACCGCGCGACGTTATCGGCAAGCGAAGGCAGACGGGACTTCGGGCCCTAAGCGCTTCGAAGGGCGATCACCTATGGTCGCATCATGACGCATGTGGTCACCGCGGACGGCCTGGACGAGCTCATCACCGCGCTTCGAGATGACGGCCGCACGATCATCGGCCCCCAGGCCCGCGATGGTGTCATCACCCACGATGTCATCGACTCAGCAACCGAACTCCCCCGAGGCTGGACCGAAGAGCAGAACGGCGGCCGTTACCAGCTACAGGCAACGGGTACGGACGAACGCTTCGCGTACTCGAGCCCCTCGACGTCGTGGAAACGCTTCCTGTATCCGGAACGTACGCTCATGCTGCGCGCCACCCGTGACAACGGCAAAGTGCAAGTTGACATCCCCGAACCGGACGCACCATCGGTTGCGTTCTTTGGCATCCGCTCATGTGATCTCGCGGCGTTGGGCATTCTCGACCGGGTCTTCCTCGACCCTGACGCCACCGACCCGACCTACGCGGCCCGGCGCCCCGATGTGTTCATTGTCGCGGTCGGCTGCAACAACCCCGGCAACACCTGTTTCTGTGTATCGATGGACACCGGTCCGTCCCCCACCTCCGGTTTCGATCTTGCCATCAGCGAACTCGTCGATGACGACGGTGTTCGGTATCTGGTCGAATCTGGAAGTGACCGCGGGGCCGAGTTGCTGGCCGGTATCTCCAGCAAATCCGCAACCGACGCCGACCACGCCCGGGCGGCCACAGCGCAGGAACACGCAGTGGCGAGCATGGGCCGTGAGCTTCGCTCCGACCTGGGGCCCCTGGCCGCGCTCGACGCGGACCATCCCCGATGGGACGACGTCGCGGACCGCTGCCTCGCCTGCGGCAACTGCACCATGGTCTGCCCCACCTGCTTCTGCAGCACGACGGAGGAGTCCACGAGTCTCACGGGTGCGGAATCCGAACGGTGGCGAGTGTGGGATTCGTGTTACAGCCTCGAATTCAGCCACATGCATGGTGGGTCCGCCCGGACGTCGATCAAGTCGCGTTATCGGCAATGGCTGCTGCACAAGCTGGTGACCTGGCAGGACCAGTTCGATTCGTCCGGCTGTGTTGGCTGCGGCCGGTGTATCACCTGGTGTCCGGTTGGTATCGATCTCACCGCGGAGATCGCGGCGCTCGCAGTGCCGGCCACCGAACGATCGAACGAAGGAGTCGAGGCGTGAAGTCCATCCATGACCTGTTGGGCGAACACCCCTTCTTCGAAGGCCTTCCGCCCGAGAGCCTCGACCTCATTGCGGGCTGTGGCGTCAACGTCCACTTCCGAGAGGACCAACACATCATCGACGAGAACGCACCTGCAGATCACTTCTGGGTCGTGCGCACGGGCCGGGTTGCGCTGGAGATCAACACGCCAAGAAAAGGCCTACAGACTATTCAGACCATCGGCCCGGGCGGCCTGCTTGGTGTCTCCTGGCTGATTCCTCCCCATCGTTGGACATTCGGTGCCAGCGCGGTTGCACCAACGAGCGCGATCGAGATCGATGCGGCGTGCCTGCGCGGCAAGTGCGAAGCCGATCATGACCTTGGCTACGAGCTGATGAAGCGGTTCGCCGTGGTGGTTCGAGATCGGCTTCAGGCAACACGACTTCAGCTCACGGATTTGTATGGCAGCTATGCGTCTTGAAACCGCACCCGCACAGACGGGACCCATGGTTCCGGTGATGTACGAGGTCTTGTCGCGTCGTCGGGACCTTGACGACACGTTCACGTTGGAACTTGCACCAGTCGACTCCGCGATTGAGACGCCGACGATGGGTCAGTTCAACATGTTGTGGGCCTTCGGTATCGGCGAGGCGCCGATTTCGCTGGCGGCGATCGAAGACGGCCGATTGTTTCACACCATCCGGGCGGTCGGGTCGGTGACCAATGCGCTGTGTGCCATGTCGGTCGGAGACCACGTTGGTGTGCGCGGCCCGTATGGCACGGGCTGGGACCTGCAGGGAGCTGCGGGCAAGGACATCCTTGTTATGGCGGGAGGCCTGGGCCTTGCGCCCGTGCAGCCGATCATCACCGAACTCTTCGCCAATCGAGAGGAGTACGGACGAGCAGCGCTGCTCATGGGCGCTCGTTCTCCTGACGCGTTGTTGTATCGCGATGAGCTCGAGGCCTGGCGAGCGCGGCTCGATATCGAGGTCGAGGTCACCGTCGATTCCGCGGCGCCTGATTGGCGGGGCGATGTTGGTGTCGTGACGACACTTCTCCCCCGGGTGCCCTTCGACCCGCCGACGACCCGTGCGTTCGTGTGCGGCCCCGAGGTGATGATGCGTTTCGGTGCCCGAGATCTGTCCGAGCTCGGTGTGCCGCTGGAGGAGATCTTCGTGTCGCTCGAACGCAACATGCATTGTGCGGTTGGCCATTGTGGGCATTGCCAGCTCGGCGCGGAGTTCGTCTGCAAAGACGGGCCCGTGCTGCCGTGGACCGTGGCCGAACCACTACTGAGGATCAGAGAACGATGAACGTCAAGACGAAACCTTCTCTTGCGGTCTGGAAGTTCGCGAGCTGCGACGGCTGCCAGCTGACGTTGCTCGATTGTGAGGACGAGCTGTTGGCCGTCACGGAACAGCTGGAGATCGGCTACTTCCTCGAAGCATCGAGCGCCACGGTCGCAGGCCCCTACGACCTCTCACTCGTCGAAGGTTCGATCACCACCCCCGAGGACGTCGAACGGATCCAGGAAGTGCGACGCCAATCCCGATTCCTTGTCACGATCGGCGCCTGCGCAACTGCCGGTGGCATTCAGGCGTTGCGGAACTTCACCGACGTCGAGGAGCTGCTGCGTATCGTCTATGCGACCCCCGCATTCCTTTCGACCCTCGGCACATCCACGGCGATCTCCGACCACGTCCAGGTGGACTTCGAGCTTCGTGGCTGCCCCATCGATCGCAGCCAGCTACTTGAGGTGATCGGCGCCTACCTGGCCGGCCGCACGCCGGAAATTCCCTCCCACAGCGTCTGCGTCGAGTGCAAACAAAAGGGCAACGTGTGTGTGATGGTCGCCCATGACACGCCATGCCTCGGACCGGTCACCCATGCAGGCTGCGGTGCCTTGTGTCCCACCTTTCACCGAGGCTGTTACGGCTGCTTCGGTCCCGTTGAGAATCCGAATACGGAGGCAATGGCCGGCGCACTCGCCGCCCAAGGTGTCTCCGCCGACGACATCGATCGACTCTTCCACACGTTCAACGCGTGGGCACCCCCTTACCGAGATCTGTCGGTCTCGGTCGATCCCCCCACCCGGAGGCAACCATGACGCATCGGGCCACAAGCAGTAGAGCACTCAGCACCGGCGCACTGGCACGGGTCGAGGGCGAAGGTGCGATGCACATACAGATCGTCGATGGCGAACTGGCGGACGTGCAGTTGAACATCTACGAACCACCGCGGTTCTTCGAGGGTTTTCTTCGCGGCCGCAACTACACCGAACCGGCCGACATCACCGCTCGTATCTGTGGCATCTGCCCGGTCGCATACCAAATGAGCGCATGCACGGCGATCGAGGACGCAATGGGAGTGACGGTCGACGGGCCGCTGCGGGATCTCCGACACCTTCTGTACTGCGGCGAATGGATCGAGAGTCACACGTTGCATGTGCACTTCCTGCATGCTCCGGACTTCCTTGGGTACGACGGCGGAGTCGAGATGGCGGCCTACCATCGGGGTGCGGTCGAACGTGGCCTGGAAGTCAAGAAGCTCGGCAACGAGATCCTCGAAACGGTGGGCGGTCGGGCGATCCATCCCGTAACCGTGAAGGGGGGC
>SHLQ01000262.1 GCA_004282895.1 Acidimicrobiales bacterium | reverse complement strand
GAGCCGGTGCCTCGATCGACAAGGATGCCGCCCATCGACTGCAGCAGGGGTCCCACCAGCGGAGTATCAAACATCTCCTTCTTGCCGAGGAAGCGGCAGGGTCTACCAACCTTGGCCAGCAGCAGGTTCATGGCGAACGCGTCGAAGTAGCTGCGATGGTTGAACGCGAGAATGGCGCCCCCTTCGGACGGGATGTTCTCGAGACCGTTGAACTCGAACGAGGCGAAGGCAACGGGTTCGATCTTGCGGAACGGCTCCAGCCATTGCTGGATTTCCCGGCCGAGCACCTTCATCACACCCCTCGGCGCATCGAAGCTGCGGATCTCCCACCCCTGCAACGCGGCGATTGCGGTGAGGCGGGCGTCGGGATTGACGGCCACCGCGTGGCCAACGGCATCGAGCATCGGCGCATCGAAATAGCTGTCGCTGTAGCCGTAGCTGTCCTTCAAGGAGACCTTGTTGGCCTTGGCCCAGTCCACGATGGCATCGCGCTTCTTCGGCCCCCAGACGAACGGGCCGACAGTCGTGCCATCGAACGCTTTGCCATCGTGGGACCACTCGGTGGCGAGCACCGCATCGAAGCCCATTCGTTCGGCGAACGGTTCCACGAAGACGGTGGGCGTGGTGGTCGCCAGAACAAGTTTCGTACCTTCGGCTCGGTGTTTGTCCATGACTACCTTGGCGTGGCCAAGAACGGCATCGGCCAGATCCTGGGCGGCCAGTTTGGCGGCGTGTTCAACCTTGGCAACCGGCCAACCGGCCGCCGTCTTGACGAACTGCGACGTGAGCGTCATGTTCAGTCGGGTCTCACCAAACAGCTCGTAGAAGGACATGGCCAGGCTTGCCCCAGGCACATGGGTACCCGTCGTCAAGCCCTCGGCCTCGAGGTACTTGCCGAAGATCGCACCCGATGCCTTGGGCAGAAGGGTTCGATCCAAATCGAAGAATGCGGCCGATTTCATCACTCCACTACACCACACGCGGTCGTGGTTCGAAACATGAGTGGCTAACGTCATTCCGTGGCCCCCGTAGCTCAGGGGATAGAGCGTCGGTTTCCTAAACCGTGCGTCGCATGTTCGAATCATGCCGGGGGCGCCAAGATCTTGTTATCTGTGGAGTATCAGGTGGCGTATATGCACCTCAGACTCCACAGATTGTTTTGGGTACGTCGCACCGCTGCCCGCCGACACGTTCCACCTCCGCTGCGATCCGATCCGACTGCTCTTGCCCCGAACCCTGCCAGACTGCGTCGATGACCAAATCGAACCCGCTGCTCCTCGCCATTGGCGTGCTGCTGGTCGGCTACGGAACGAACGTCTCGACGCCACTTCTGGTTCTCTACAAGGAGCGACTCGATCTCGGCGATTCGGCCACCATGGCCATCTTCACGGTCTACGTGCTTGGCATCTTCGCCACGTTGCTACTCGCCGGTCCGGTGTCCGACCGGTTCGGACGTCGGATCACCTGTGTGCCGTTCGTGGCGTTGTCCGCGTTGGCGTCCCTCGTGTTGATACTCGGGCGGGATTCGTTTCTCATGCTGCTGTTCGCGCGGTTCCTGTTGGGAGCGGTGAGTGGTGTGGTGCTTGGGGTTGGAGCAGCGTGGATGCAGGAGCTGATGGGTCCCGGCCACGAGCAGCGAGCGGCGGTGTTGTCCACGGTCGTCGCGTATTTCGGCTTCGGCCTCGGCCCTCCCATCTCGGCGCTGATTGAACAGCTGGGCGCAGATCCGTTCGTGTGGCCATATGTGCTCCACGCGGCCCTGACCCTGGCGTTCGTACCTCTCATGTTTCGCCTGCCCGAAACCGTGACGTTCAGCGAACGTCCTCCCCCGCTGCGCCCCCAGCTCGGCGTGCCTCCGCTCGCGCTTCGCACGTTCTGGCTGGTCATCGTCCCCGCGACCATTTGGGTCTTCAGCTTTCCCTCCACCTCGTTTGCGTTGTTCCCCGTGATTGTGAGTGATGCGATTCCCGGCTACGAAGTGGTTGTTGCGGCGGCGTCAGGAACCTTGACAGCGTGGTCGGCATTGTTGGCGCGGCCCATCATTGCTCGCATCGGTGCCCGCGCATCGATCCCTCTGGCGTTGATCGCAGGAACGATTGGCTACGTGCTGGGCACGATCGCGTTCGCGACTGACGCCTGGGGTTTCGTCCTACCAGCCGCGGTGTTGTTGGGTGGCGCGTCCGGCACGATCACCGCCGCATCGCTTGGTGTTCTCGGCGAGATGGCCGACCCGGCGACTCGGGGAGCACTCAACTCCACCGTCTTCATCCTCGCCTATCCGGGGATGGCGATGCCGATCGTGTTGACGTCGGTGGGGTCGATCACCGGTCTCACGGCTGCGCTCGTGGGCGTGACTCTGCTCGCTACCATCGCCGCGGCTTGGGCGGTCACGGCGTTTCGACGCAACGTCACGCTGGTGGCGTGACCCACATGGTCATGACGCGACCCACGTAGCGGTCAGCTCGAGGAGCTCCCGCGCCTCGTATCGGTGGCGCGGTCGGCCCCGCGCGCGTTCTGCATCCACCTCATCAATGACCTCGTCGAGAATCTGCCGTTCGGCCAACGAATGGAGCGCTGTTCGCGCCGCGCGTTCGGACACATCGATCAACTCCGCCGCTCGCACCGAATCAAGAAGCGGTTGGGTCGCGATCAGTGGAATCAGCCGGCGCGCCGCGCTGTCTCGACGCAGGTCGCGGGCTTGCACATTCCAGCGATCGACGAGCTCGAGGGCCTGGCGCACCATGACATCGGACTGTCGGGCGGCAGCCTGGCAGGCGCGACCCACCGTCGTGATCAGCGGCTGGTGTCGTCCCTCACGAAACAGGTGCAGCCCGGACAGATAGCCGCCAAGATCTCGTCTGAGCGCCACGCTGATCGGCGGAGGCAGAGTGTCGATGACCCCGCGCCGCTTGAGAAGCCAACTCATCAGCATGCGGCCCATCCGGCCGTTGGCATCGGGGTACGGCTGGATGGCGTCGAACTGTCCGTGCAACACCGCCGCCTGCGCCACCGCATTCATCACTTCATCGTTCGCAAAACGAAGGAGGTCATCCATCAGACCCTCCAGATACGGCGGTGGTGGCGGCACATAGGTCGCATCAACCGGGGAGGCGCCGCCCACCCACGTCTGCGTTTCCCGACGTGCGCCACCACCGGGGACCAGCAGACGGTGCCAGACGTTGAGCCGCTCGAACGAGAGTGGCCCCGGTTCGAGCGCTGCCCTCAGCGCAGCCGCCGCATCAGGTGTCGCGGCGCGACCAGCGTCCTCGAGACGCACCGAACCAACACTCTCCGTCTGCAGCAACAGCGCGTTCAGCTGGGCCCACCCGGTCGGAAACCGGGCATCACTTGCCGTCAGGGACCGGGCCGCATCCTTCGCGGCGGTCAGCGTTCGGGTATCGAGGCTCAGGTCGCGAACAACCAGCGGTGACGGCACCCACGCAAACGCCTCGGAGCCCTCCCAAGGGAAGGGTTCGTGGTGCCCGATCATGGTGTCAGCGTAATTCGGAACCTCACGCATCTATTCCCAACGCTCGGGGGCAACCCCGACACCCATTTCGCCACTGCTCCCCTACGGTGTTTCGGATGCAACGCGTGTCGATCCTGGTGTTCGCGGTCTTGGTGACCGTGGCCGCCGGCTGCAGCTCAGGCGACGAGCTCGCCACCGACCAATCCTCCACGACGAGCACGAGCTCCACGAGGCTCGCACCATCCACCACGGCCCTCACCGGAATGCGCTCCGGTGAGCCTGAACCCGCAGCCCCCGTCGCCGCCGGATCGGCCACCACCGTCGTACAACCGGAGCCCGAAGTCTCCACAACCA
>SHLQ01000089.1 GCA_004282895.1 Acidimicrobiales bacterium | reverse complement strand
TGGCTCAGCGCGGCTCCGCCATACCAACCATCGGTGTGCTCCGGCACACCGCGACGCTGCATCTCGGACCCCGTGGCGCCGTCTATCAGGATCTTCTCACCGGATGTGATGCGGCCCATAAGGTCGTCGTATCTACCCATGCCCGAGACGATAGGCCGGTTCTGCCACGCAATGGATTCCTCAGCGTGAGTCTGCTCGTTGGGCGCTCCCGCGGGAGTGGGCCTCGGTTGACGCCTAGTTGGTCCTGCGGGACCCGCCTCTTCAAGCCCCACTCTGTCGGCTCTGTCGACAGAGTACCGCTGGGGTGTGACAGTCTCCGTCCCCAGTCGACCAAGTGCGCTCCCGCGGGAGCGCGGAGACTCAGCTACGCCCAGTCGATTCGGTACGAGAGGTCGTGACCGGCTTTCTTCGAGTAGTCCTGGATCGACTTCCGGGCGAGCTTGAGCGTGATCGTCGGGGGCAGCAGGCCGGTGATTCGGCCGAAGAGCGTGCGGTCCTCACCGACCGGGGCGCCCTTCTCTTTCGGGAAGGCGACCTCGACTTGAGCCTGCCGTTGACCGGCGCGATCGAGGAGGTTCGATAGCCGCTCGAACATCTGCATGAGCGGGTCGGCCTTCTGCGACGACCAGTTGGCCGACGGCATGAAGTCGACAAAATGCATCAGGTGGTAGTTCAGATTGATCCAAAGGTTCTCGGCGTCGATTGTCAACGGCTCGTTGTCGATCACCCGGTGGAGATGAAGCGCTTCGAGTTTGTCGATTCGATGCATGTTTGCTTCGAGCTCGTCGAGGAAGTCGACGTCGTAGAACAGTCGGAGCGTCGACGGGAACACCTCGACGTGGAGCGCCTCGAAGTCGGTGAGCAGCGCCTTGAGCTTGGGGATCTTGGTGGCGTCCATGGCGAACGTGTTCGTGGCCGTGCCAAGGATCGAGTGGAGGAGCGCAACGTTGGGGGAGTGGTCCGGGTAGTAGCGGGCGGCGTAGTCGTGGCAGAAGACGAGGTGCTCGAGGAACGTGCCGTCGGCGTGCTCCATGCTGAAGTCGCACTCGTCGACCATGAAGTCGACCAGCCGCTGATCGATCTGGGGCACCGGGTGGGCCGATGAGGCTTCGGCGTAGGCGGCTTCCACGTCCGTGGCGTCGGTGTTGTTCCACACGGGCTCTTTCGCCAGCTTCTCGTCCATGAACTTGCGGCCAATACCTTCGAGCCCACCGAAGATGGTGCGGTTCATGTTGAAGTCGGCCATACGAATCACCTGCACGCGTCCAGCATGATCGAACGCACCGCCACCGGTGATCGCCGCTTTGCGCTGCAGATTCAACGTCGCCTTCAGCTCAGCGCTGTTGGTGTTTGTATTCGTACTCATGGTCTCTCCCGGCAATCGCGCCTCGTCCTGCGCACAAGAGTAGACGTGCCTCGAGATCTCGCGTAGTTCGAACAAGCGGCAGGGGATTGCATTCCTCACGAGGAATATGTATGGTCGGGGCAATGGAAGCGACACTTGTCCTCGATGCGCTCGGCGAACCGAATCGCCGTCAGCTGCTCGAGCTGTTGCACGGCCAGCCGGAGGCGACCGTGTCGGAGCTGGTTGAGGCGTCGGGTATGCGCCAGCCACAGGTGTCAAAGCACCTGAAGGTTCTCGGGGGAGCATCCCTCGTAGCCGTCCGCGCTGATGGCCGACACCGCCACTACCGACTCGACGAGCGAGGACTGCGAGCTGCGCACGAATGGTTCGCGTCGTTCGAGGACGTGTGGCTGGCCCGCTTCGATGCGCTCGACGAGCTCGTCTCGAACGATCCGAACCCTGAGGAGAACTCCCCATGACCGACCATTCGCCCGCAGTCGAGCTCTCGACACTCGATGCCCGCCGGGGGTCGTTCAACATCGAGCTGAGCGACGACGCCCTCTCGTACCGCGCCGTCCGAGTGTTTGGCGCTCCACCCGAGCGCGTGTATCGGGCGTTCACGCACCCGGACGACCTGCGGGTGTGGTTCCCCGGTGGTGCACCTCCCGGGTCCGAGATGACCGTGTGCGAGTCCGACCCCACCGAGGGCGGCCGCTACCTCTACCGCATGACCGTGCCCGACTTCGGCCCTATGGCCTGGTTTGGCAACTACACCGCCGTCGACGCGCCGAACCAGATCGACGCCGAGGAATGGTTCGTCATGGGCGAAGGGGATCCCGAAGGTCCGCCGGCGGTCCAGACGCTGACGTTCGAGCCGACCAGCGACGGCCAGACACTCATGACCCTGGATGTCCGGATGCCCTCACCCGAGGACCCGGACACCTTCCTCGACCAGGCTGGCGCCGGACTCGGCTCCTCGCTCGCAGTCCTCGACGAGATGGTCTCCGCTTCGTAGGCGGGTCAGAAGCTGGCGGCGAGCTCGGCCACGACCGCGTCCGCGCCACCTTCGATGGGCGCACCGTGTCCGACCAACAGGGTGTTGTAGCTGAGCGCTGCCATTTGGCGAATCGACTCGCGGTTCAGTGGGATGTCGTCGAAGAACTGATCGGGTCCTTCGACGGCTGCTCCGCCGTCCGTGAAGATGGCGTCCCCGGCCACGAGCAGGCCGACGGTGTGGTCGATCACGGCCATGTGGCCCGCGGTGTGCCCGGGTGTGGCGAGCGCTTCGAGGCCGAAGACGTCTTCGCCTCCGACCAGGCCAGTAATGGTGTCGAACGTGATATCGTCGAGGTCAGATTCTCCGGCGTAGACCGTGGCGTTGACCGAGCGTTCCATCACCTCGGCGATGGAGCCGGCGTGGTCGCCGTGGTGGTGGGTGAGCACCACGTGATCGACGTCGTTGTAGGTGAGGCCGAGATCGGCGAGGGAGCGGCCGATTGCGTCGGCGCTTCCGGGCACGCCGGTGTCGACGATGGCCGCTTTGTTGCCACGAGCGAGCACGAACGCCGACACAAACCCGAGGTCGGCCCGAGCCCATCGAAGGGCACCGGCTTCGGCGTCCACGGCGGCGGGAGCGTCGGTCGTCTCTTCGGCGGCTGTGGTCGTCGTGGTGCTGGTGGGCTCGGTGGTTGTGCTGGACGATGGTGCGGTGGTGGCGCTGCCGCTATCGACGGTGTCAGATGAGCACGCGGCGACAACCGCAGGAGTCATCACGGCAATGGCGAGCGAGCCCTTGCCGAAGTCGCCGAGGAATCGCCGTCGCGTGCGGCCGGCGAGAGGCTGGGGGCGGGCGAGCATCGTGCGTGGCGGATGATTGTGAACGTGCCCCACTGGCGTGCCGTCAGAAGTATGTACCCCACACATGAAACCTGAATCTCCCTTCAATCCGATCCATTCGGATGTAGGAAGTCTGTCCCAACTTGCCCACCAATATGCCGCGGTCAATCCCTGACGCTGCCCCAGATCGCCTCAGCCGTGGCGACGACCAGCCCGAGCTTTGACCACTGGTCAGCGTGGGTGATCTCGTTGCCCTCCTCGGTCGAGGCGAAGCCACACTGCGGTGCGATACCGAGCTGGTCAATGTCGACGTACTGCGAGGCGT
This sequence comes from Acidimicrobiales bacterium, assembly GCA_004282895.1. Taxonomy (GTDB): domain Bacteria; phylum Actinomycetota; class Acidimicrobiia; order Acidimicrobiales; family SHLQ01; genus SHLQ01. The sequence goes on along the minus strand of SHLQ01000089.1, from coordinate 10,311 downwards.
CATCGAACCGGCGGCGGAGCTCATCGATCGGTTCGAGCTCGGCCGTCTTGGTGGTGATGAAGCCGACCATCACGCGTTTGTCGCCGGCCGGTAGCAACCGCAGCGGTTCGAGCCCGCCGGCACGATCCGTGTCGTATTCCATGTAGTACACGTCGACGCTCGTGCGGTTGAAGATCGCGTCGGCCACCGCGTCATAGGAGCCCTCAGCCGCCCACGTCGAGCGGAAGTTCCCTCGACACAGGTGCATTCCGATCGTCATGTCTGCCGGGCGGTCGGCGATGGCGCGCTCGAGCATGTCGGCGTAGTCGACGATCAACTGATCGGGATCGAAGCCCTCGGAACGCTTCCCTTCCCGCTGGTTCTCATCGCAGAGATAGGCGAAGAAGATGTCGTCGAGCTGTAGATAGCGACAGCCGGCGTCGTAGAACGCGGCGACAGCCTTGGCGTAGGCCGCGCTGAGATCGTCGTACAGCACCTGAACGTCGTCGTATTCGGGCGGTGCTATGTCGTCGGCGGCGGTGCGGAAGTGGCAGGCGCTCGGTCCAGGGATCGAAATCTTGGGAAGTGCCGCCGCGGAGTCGGTCACCGAGGCGAGATATCGGAAGTGGTCGAGCATCGGATGATCGTCGGGGAAGTCGATGCGCTCGGTGATCGCGGGGAAGTACGGTCGAAGAGTCGAGGTGGCGAACTGCACTCCCATGCGGTCGTCCCGCGCAGTGACCTCCATTCCGCTGAGACTGTTCATGAAGTCGTAGTGCCAGAACGAGCGTCGGAATTCGCCATCGGTCACGACCGGCAACCCGAGCTCCTGTTGCTTCGAGACGGCATCGGCGATCGCTGCATCTTCGACGGGCGCGAGGTCAGCTGAAGCGAATTCGCCGCCGATGAGTGTCGTCGCGCGTGCCTGCGTGACTTCGTCGGGCCGAAGCAGGCTACCGACATGATCGGCTCGGAACTTCGGATGATTGGAAGCGTCCATCCGACATGATCCCACGCCGACGCGCCGCGGCAACCGTAGTCAGAGGCTCGAGCTCGAAGACTCAATGGGTCAGAAGTCTGCTGGGTCCCGCGGGACCCGGCGTCCAAGCCCCCACTCTGTCGGCTCTGCCGACAGAGTACTCGTGAGGTGTGACAGCCTCCCCGCACATCTATCCCTCCTGGCTGTGGCGGAACCGGTGGCATACTGCGCAGCGAAGCTCGAGCTCCTCGACCACGGTGTGTTGGCTCTCCGCGTAGTCGGGCACGTGGTCGTACTGGAGCAAGCCGGTGCCTCCGCAGTCAATACAGACGCGGTCGCGCTCCTTCACGACTCGCCGTTGTCGGTCGGTTGGATGACGTCGCTTCGAAGATGCGTTGATCGGGCGGGCGTCGGCATCGTGGATCAGTGCTCGGATGAATGCCCCTTCGATCATCCCAGCGACCGAAGTCGTGGTGATCGGTGTTCCGTCGTCGAGCGTCGCTCCGTCTCCTCGCACGTGCAATATGAGCTCGGTCTGTATACCGGTGCCGCCACCGCTGAGCACCTCGACCAACGCGTCGGCCCGCTGCTGGGCCAGCGAGGGCCACTCACTATCCGACTCACGGGGCGCCTGCGCGTGCCGCATCACCTCCGCATCGACCGAGGCTGTGAGCGCCCCGGCCATTGCGGGAGGCAAGCGTGCGGTGAACGTCACCATCCCGTCGGCTTCCGTCTGCCATCGCAGCGACCGGGCTCGGGCGTGGCGTGCGTCGATGATGGCGTCGGGTTCGTGACGCTGCAGCCAAGCGGCAATCGCTCGTCCGAGCTCGTTGGCGGGCGTGAGTTCGGTGATCGCCAGCAGCTCGCGCTCGTTCTCAGGCGTGGCCGACCGTGTGAGCTCCTTGGCCTTCGTGAACGAGATGCGCCGCTCCTCGAGCGCCGCAGCAGTTGCTGGCAGGTCGCGGAGGCAGCGGGCGACCCGAATCCACTCGTTCGCAGTGCGCCGGGCGATTTCCAACGTGTCGGCGATCCAACGGCCAGGCGTTGAGTACCCGGCCGCAGCCCACTCATGACTGTCGGCGAACGCCGCCGCCAAGTGTACGACCTGGGACTGGTTGTCGTTCGCTCGCCAACCAACCTCGATCAGCTTCGGGCCAATGTCGCCCATGACGATGTCCTCACATCGGAGCGGCGCTCCGCTTCAGATTCTCGGGCGGCCTGTCGAGGCTAGGCTGCCGACGCCTTGCTAGGCAGCCTACTTATGTGGTGTGACAGACCTGCCGGGTCCCGCGGGACCCGCTGTCGCACCCGGTTACTCGTCCAGGAACAACTCCGGGGGAAATCCGCCCGTACTGATCGGGCTCCAGCGGGTCGGTGTGATCACGATCGCACATTTGCCTTGGTCGGACATCGCCTGGCGGTATTCGTCCCAGTCGCTGTGTTCGCCGCTGATACAGCGGAAGTATTCGACCAACACGTCGGCTGCGTCGGGCAGGTCGATGACCTCGGCCTTGCCGTCGATCTGCACCCACGCGTCGTTGAACTCGTCGCCCAACACGGCGACCGAGACGTGCGGATTCCTGCGGACGTTCTTGACCTTGATCCGCTGTGGGTACGTAGCGATGGCCAGCCGACCGTCGGACATCTGCCCTCCCGACACCAGACTCATCTGCGGTCGGTCATCGGCTCGGGTCGTGGACAACACCCACTTGTTCTTCCCGACGAGGAACGCGGCGAGGCCGTCGGCATCGACCTCGGTCATAGTTGCGATGTACTTCGCTCGACGATCAGTACGGGGCAGCTTCTTCATGGCTGCAACGCTAGGTCACTACTGACCACAGGTGAGCGGTCTCGCAGCTCATACCTACTCCGGGTGATGTTCACAGCGGTTCGCAGTCGAACTATTAGCATGAGGTAAATCGCACGCTCGTGACGATGTATATCGGCAAGATCATCAAGGATGATTTGAATATGGAAGTTCGGCTCGCTCCGTGATCGGGGGAACTGCGAGGGCAGCGCCGGACGTATCAAAGATATGAAGGCCACAAGGAACAGAATGGCGCTAGCGCTTGCCTTGACCATCGCGCTTTCGAGTTGCGGCTCCGACGCGTCCAGTATTCAGACGGATGCGGGGTCGGGTGATCGCCAGGCGCTCAACAACGAACTGTCCGATTCCGAATGGTTGGTGACGGAGATGTCGGGTTCCTTCACGGGCGACGCCAGTATTGGGACAGGCGTTGTGAGTTTCACAAACATCGACGGCTTTCCAAGTGTGTCTGTCGTCAACTCCTGCGGCTCGAGCATGGCCTCGTACATAGAGTGGGAAGGCGATGGTCTGCAGTTCGTCAACACGCCCGCCGGAGCGTCAACTGACGCAGGCTCGGACAGCCAAGCCTGCGACGAGCCCGACGACCTCAAAGCTCTCTTCTCAAACGATGGTGTTGTGGCCGAGGCGAACCTCTCTCCCGATGGGCAGGAGTTGTCGCTAACGCACAGCGGCTACCGGTTGGAGTTGACCAGGAGATAGACGAACGCTCTACTCCGGCCGGTAGCCGACACCCTCCATCAAACGGCTGCGACGTGAACCCATGGCGGGCAACGCTGGCGGGTTCTCGTAGTCCTCGGGGCGAGGTTCATAGGTGGCGCCAGTGACGATGTCTTCGGCGAAGCCGTAGAGCAGGGGCAGCGCGCCAGCGACGACGCCGCCGGTGTGGTTGATGTGTTCGAGGCCGGGCTCGATGGCCTCGGCGTCGCCCTTGATCTTCCACACGAGCACTGCGCACTCTTCGAGCAACGTGGCGATACGGCTGAGCTGGGTGCCCAGAACGAAGAGGAAGAAGGCCAGGCCCGCGATGAGCAGGGTGATGGCGATGACGGAGACGGTGACAAGGCCGGTCATGACCGCACCTGCTCTCGCACTCGGCCGAGGAACAGGTGATGGTTCAGCCCTTCGTTGAGTACCGCCTCGACCCCATCGGCCGTTTCGCCGATGAGCGCCGTGTCGGCGGTGTTGGCCGCGGCGGCTTCGAGGGTGCCCTTGATTGTGGTGACCCGCTGTTCGATCGTGCGCACGAGCATCACCAGCAGGGTGAGCAGCGCCACGACGGCCACGATCACGACGAACCCGAGGATGATCGCAATCCACCAGAGCTCTTCGTTTCTGTCGGTCAGAGCAAGCACAGTTACATCCATCGTCATGGTCTCAGCCTCCCAGCCTTGCTCGGCCACGGGCCAGGCCCGCAGTGATTGCAGTCGCCGATTCGATCGTGGTCCGCAGACCCGACAGAGCGGCCGTGTTCTCCACCGACTGTTCGAGCGAGGCATTGATGTCGGTCGCTCGATCACCGATCGATTTGGCCAGCATCAGGATCGGCACGACGAGGGCCACGACGGCCACCACGACGATGCTCCCGACCCAGAAGCCGATTGTCCATCCAGTAGCGATAATCATGATCAGATCCCCTCTGCGAAGTCTCGAACCGGCTGCAAGCTGCCGTTCACTGCGGCCACCGATGCGGGCACTGTTGACGTCTTGTCGGCGATGACACCAACGCCACCGGTCAGCGTCTCGAGCGTTTTGTCGACCGCTCGCAGATGCAGCACCACTCGGAACAACCCGACGGCGGCCATGAAGATGATCAGTACGGCGAGTATCACCGTCACCCAGGCAACGAATGGCATGTCAGTCTCCTTCTGCCGGCAGCAACTTGGCGACCGAGCCGGCGTAACGCACGGCACCGTCGGCCACATCGGCGACGGTCTTCCCGGTCGTGGCCAACAAATCCGGCGTCGTATCGAGCTCGCCGATGGCGGCTACACCGCCGGCCAGGATGTCATCGCTGGCCTTTCGGATCCGCTCGATCGCACCGAGCAATCGGCTGAGCAAGGCCACAGCGACGAGCGCTGCGACCAACAACAAGATGTTTCCTATCCACCACAACATGACTGCCTCCTACACAGCTGCCGGGTCGTACGGCAAGAAGAATCGACGGAACACACGGAGAAACGCCATCTTCGCGGCTTGTATGCCGATGGCGAACCCGCTCGGGGCTGATGCCACGGCTTGCACTGAGTCCGGGTCACGACCGGCGGCTATCGCATCGAGACGGGCCTCGGCGTTCGTGGCGAAGTCGTTGAGCAACACCGCCGTGACGTCGCCGACCAAACCGCGGCCGTATTGGGCGGCGGCGCCGGACAGCTGCAGATCCATGGACACGGTGACGTTGGTGCCCTTGGCGGTGCCCTTGAGGTCGGCGTTGACCATCATCGCTGCCTGACCTCGACCCTTCTTTTCCGCTCCCGACGCATCGATCTTCATCGTGTTGTCCGAGTCGTTGCGTTCGAGGATCTTGGCCTCGCCGTCGAACTCCAGCTTCACCGGTCCGAGGCCGATGATGACCCCGCCGCCGTAGTGGTCGGGGCCGAGCTCCTCGTTCAGCTCGGTGCCCGGCAGACACTTCGCAACTTGTGGAATGTCTCCGAAGAACGCCCATACGCGTTCCAGCGAATGGTCGACCTCAAAGTCGTTGGTTATCAGCATCAGGCCCCCTGCTGGCTTTCGAACGCTGCCCGACAACCCGGGCAGCAGAAGTAGTACGTCTCATCGCCGACCTCGAGCGGATGGCTCGTCGGCACGGCATCGACCGTCATCCCACAGATGGGATCGATGGCGGTCTCCGGCTGCGGCGCGTCGATCTTGACGGCGCCGGAGAACTCGCCGGCGGCGCGACGTTGCACGAGCTCGGCCAGGATGGCGACGGCCATCTCCTTGTGTGTGGTCGAGCCGAGGTCGAGCCCGGCCGGGATGCGCATGGCATCGAGCTGCGCCGTGTCGATCGATTGGGTTTCGAGGAACGACCGGAGCGCCTCGCCCCGCTTCGCTGAGGCAACCACACCCAGATAGGCGGGTGTGGCCTTCAGTGCGGAGAGCAGAACGTCTTCGTCGCCATGGCCTTGGGTGGCCACGACCACGATCGAGCGTTCGGACAGCAGGCCCTCGCTGAACTGGGGGCCCGTGACGAGCTCGACTGTCCAGTCGAGTTGAGCGGCCTGCTCGGCCAGGGTCTGGGCCATCGGTGAATCGCCGATGATGACGAGATGCGGCATGGACATGACCGGCTCCAAGTAGATCTGTAGGGCTCCCTCGCTCTGACATGACATCTCGACCGCCATCGTTCCCTGCGGAAGGTCGCCGAAGCGTTCGCTGTCGCCGAGTGCCAACAGCCGGGGCTTGCCGGCTTCGAGGGTTTTGACCGCTTCGCGTTTGAAGACCGGCTCGGCGCAGGCGCCCCCGATCCAACCGTACATATCGCCCGACGCCGTGTAGATCGCCCGTGATCCGTGCTGACCGGAGCTCGGGCCTTCGCGCCACACGACAGTGGCGAGAACGAAGGCTTCGCCGCTGCGCGCCAAGGCAACGGCGCGCTCGAGCACGCCCCAACCCTCGACGGAGCGACTGAGGTCCATCAGTCGGTCTTCACGGGTGGATGGCCGGATATGTCCTTGCCGGTCTGCAGCGCCTCGTAGACCCGGTCGGGAAGCAGCGGCATATCGATGTTGCGCACGCCCGTGCCCTTCAGTGCATCGATGACGGCGTTGACGAAGGCAGCCGGGCCGCCCACGGTTGCACACTCGCCGATGCCCTTGGCACCGATCGGATGGTGTGGACATGGCGTGACCACTTCGTGCAGCTCGAAGCCCGGGGTTTCCCAGGCAGTCGGCAGCAGGTAGTCCATGTAGTTCGAGCCAACGCAGTTGCCGTCCTCATCGAACGTGATGAATTGCATGTTGGCCATGGCGTAGGCCTCGGTGAGACCGCCCATGATCTGTCCTTCGACGATCATCGGGTTGATGCGCACGCCGCAATCGTCCACTGCAACAAGACGCAACACATCCCACACGCCGGTCTCCGGGTCGACCTCGACGGTCGCGATGTAACAGGCGAACGGCCAGGTGAGGTTGGGTGGGTCGTAGTAGGCGTTGTTCTCGAGGCCGGGCTCCATGCCGTCGGGCACATTGCTGTAGGCGGCCATCGCACAATCCTGGATGGTCACACCACGGTCGTGGGCGCCACGCACGTAAAACCGGCCGAGCTCCCACTCGATGTCCTCATCGGACACCTCGAGCAGGTGGGCGGCGATCTTGCGGGCCTTGGCCCGGATCTTGCGCGACACCATCGAAACGGCTGCGCCGGCAACCGGCGTCGAACGGGACGCATAGGTGCCCATGCCGAACGGCGCGGTGTCGGTGTCGCCCTCTTCGACGACGATGTCCTCGGCGGGGATGCCGAGCTCGTGGGCCACGATCTGGGCCCACGTGGTCTCATGGCCCTGGCCCTGAGTCTTGGCACCGGTGCGAAGGATGGCCTTGCCGGTCATGTGCACCCGGAGCTCGGCCGAGTCGAACATCTTGATGCCCAGGATGTCGTACTCCCGGCTGTTGCCGGCGCCGAGTGGTTCGGTCATGGTGGAGATGCCGATGCCGAGCAGACGACCACGCGCCTTGGCCTCTTCCTTCTCCTTCTTGAAGTCGTCGTAACCGATGGCGTCGAGGCCGATCTGCAGACACTTCTCGTACTGGCCCGAATCGGTGAGGAAGCCGAATGGCGTGCGCTTCGGGAAGTCGTCATCCTTCACCAGGTTCACGCGACGGAACTCTGCCTGGTCCATACCGAGGTCATCGGCGGCGGCTTGCACCATACGTTCCTGGAAGAACATGGCCTCGGTCACGCGGAACGAGCATCGATAGGCGACCCCACCGGGCGATTTGTTCGTGTAGACACCTCGCGCCGTGAGGTGGGCACTCGGGATGTCGTAACAGGCGAATGCCGAGTGCATCAGGCCGATCTTGAACTTGCTCGGCTGGGCGTCAGCGAAGAACGCGCCGTGGTCCGAGTCGGTGTGCATACGCACCGCGAGGATCTTGCCGTCGTTGCGAACCGCCAGCTGACCCTTGAGATACACGTCGCGACCGAAGCCGGTGGAGATGAGGTTGCCCGACTTGTCCTCGATCCACTTCACCGGAGCTTCCAGCAGAATCGACGCAAGGATCGACATCACATAACCCGGGTACACCGGCACCTTGTTGCCGAAGCCACCGCCCAAGTCAGGGGAGATGATGCGGATCATGTGCTCCGGAATCTCAGCAACGAGTGATACTGCCGCTCGGACGATGTGTGGAGCTTGGGTCGTCATATAGACGGTGAGCTTGGACGTCGACCGGTCGTAGTCGGCGAGTGACCCGCACGACTCGATGGGCGACGGATGCGAACGCGGGTAGTGCATCGAGATCTCGGAGACGAGGTCGGCCTCGGCAAAGGCCCGATCGGTGCCTTCGCGGTCGCCCACGGCCCAATCGAAGATCACGTTGTTGTCCTGGCCGATCTTGTCATCGCGGATCAGGGGCGCATCGGCGGCCATGGCCTGTGTTGGATTGACGATCGGGGGCAGCGGTTCGTAATCGACGACAATTGCTTCACAGCCATCCTTGGCGATGTACGGGTCGTCCGCGATCACACACGCGACCTCTTGACCCTGGAAGCGGACCTTGTCGGTCGCGAGCACAGCCTGCGTGTCATACGACAGCGTCGGCATCCATGCCAGGTTGCGTGCGGCCATCATTTCGCCGGTCATCACCATGCGTACGCCGGGAATCGCGTAGGCCGCGCTGGTGTCGATCGATTTGATCTTGGCGTGCGCCAGTGGGCTGCGGAGGATCTCCATGTGCAACATGCCGGGTAGCACCACGTCGTCGACGTAGTTGCCCTTGCCCCGAATGAACCGGTTGTCCTCGACCCGGCGCCGGCTGGCTCCGAGGCCACCAATTTTGATCTCGTCAAGTGCCATCAGGCGTCTCCCCGCATCTTCTCTGCAGCCCAGAGGACCGCTTTCACAATGTTTTGGTAGCCGGTGCAGCGGCACAGGTTGCCCGAAAGTGCCCAGCGGACTTCGTCCTCGGTGGGGTTCGGGTTCTCGTTGAGTAACGCAACCGCCGACAGCATCATGCCCGGCGTGCAGAAGCCACATTGCAGGCCGTGTTCGTCCTTGAACCCCTCCTGGATGGGGTGCAGTTGTTCGGAGCTGGCGAGGCCTTCGACCGTGGTGACGTCGTGGCCGTTGGCCTGCACTGCAAACATCGTGCAGCTCTTCACCGGCTGGCCGTCGTAGAGGACGGTGCATGCTCCGCAGTTCGTGGTGTCGCAGCCGGTGTGGGTGCCGGTGAGCTTGAAGCCGTTGCGAATCAGGTGCGCCAGCAGGAGCCGAGGCTCAATCTGGGCGGCCCGGGTCTCGCCGTTTACCCGCAACTCCACCCTCGTGGTTGGGATGTCGCTCGGTGGACCGCTTGGTGCTACTTCTTCGAAGAGTGTCATGTCAGGCCACCTGCGCTTCGGCTCGTTGGACGTTGGATGCGAGGCGCTTCACGAACGTGGCGATGATGTGTCGCTTGAAGTCCGCGCTACCTCGGTGATCGGATCGGGGATTCGATGCTTCGGCTGCGAGCCGAGCAGCATTCTCTACGGCGTCGGCTTCGAGCGACGATCCGATGAGTGCGGCGGCTGCGGCCTCGGCGTTGATCGTCTGGGCGCCGACGCCGGTCAGCCCGATACCAGCGTTGTTGACGGTGCTGCCGGACATGTCGAGCGCCAGGCCCACACCCGCCGTGGCAAAGTCGCCGACGCGGCGCTCGAGCTTGAGGTAACCGCCAGCTCTCGTGCCCTTGGCGGCAGGAATGACTGCCTCGATGGCGATCTCGTTGTGGGCGAGCACCGTTTGGAACGGGCCGGCCACGAAATCCTTCACTTCGACCGACCGCTTGCCGTTCGGACCCTGAGCCACGATCGAACCCCCAAGTGCGACCATGCACGAGGCCCAGTCGCCCTGAGGGTCGGCGTGACACACGGAACCGACGAACGTTCCCCGAGTGCGGACAATCGGGTCGGCCACGAGGTGCGCGGCCGAAGCGATCAGCGGCAGGTGATCGGGGAGCGTCGTCGACTTCTCGAGGTCGGCGTGGCGGACGAGTGCACCGATGCGGTACGTGCCGTCAGCGTCGGCTCCGTGAGAATCAAGTCCAGGGATGTTGTTGATGTCGATCAGCGTCGCCGGGGAGGCGAAGCGAAGTTTCATCATCGGGATGAGGCTTTGGCCACCGGCAAGCACCTTGGCTTCGCCGTCGCCCTCGGTCAGCAAGGCGATAGCGGCCTCGACCGACGTGGGTGCCTCATAGTTGAAGCGGGATGGATACATACTCTGCTCCTACTCGCGGCCGGGGCCGGGCGGTTGTTCTCGGCCTGGGCCGTGCGGGTCGGGGACGGCGCGGGGGAGCGAGTCTTCGTCGGGGTCGGGGCGGGGCTC
>SHLQ01000088.1 GCA_004282895.1 Acidimicrobiales bacterium | reverse complement strand
CCGACTCCCCCACCCGATCATCTCCGTCGCCTGAAGGACACCGTTGCCAACCGGTTGATGGCCTAGCCCCCGTGGGTGGTGGTCGTGCAACTGTTCATTGGTCTCAGCTGTTTGCGCGCCTTCACAGAAAAGATCGCTTCCGAGGACTGGTGGACTGGTGCCACCATCGACCAGTTCCTCGTTGAACACAATGGCATGCCATTGCAGTGGTACCAGCTGTTCATCGACAGCGTGGTCGCCCCCAACACCAGCACCGTCGCCACGGTGGTTCTTGTCGCGCAGCTGTTCGCTGCGGTGACGCTGCTGTCGGGTCGTTCTGTCGCCGAAGGATTGACCGTCGGCATGTTCCTCAACCTCAGCTTCCTGACTGCCGGAGCGGCGAGCCCATCAGCCTTCTACCTCTTGGCCCAAGGTGCGGTTGGTCTGTGGCTCGCCCACCGCCACCTTCACCGACCAGCAGTCAGACTCAAACTCGAGGTCGCGACCGCTGCCGGGTCCGGCTTGCGATATCGGCGACCGCTTCGATTCGCACGATCGCTCCTGCCGACGTGATCCCCGACGCTGCAATCATATTCATCACCACAAGGTTGTTCGCTGCGCTGGCGTCTGAGCTAACGCTGCGGCACCACGATGCTCCCCTTCCATCTCGTCAAGAAGCGAGCGGAGTAAGACCAACAGTTCGGGCGCGTTGAGAGCACTTGCGTGATTCCGGCCGCCAATGACGTTCATGGTCGAGTGCTCGATCGAACGGCTTCGACCTCGACCAGTCGCACTTGATGCTCGCACCACCAGATCACCCAGTGCACGCCCGACAGGGTGACGGGGGTTCTCGGTTACCACCGCCGCGATGCAGTGGTGTTCGATGTGATCTGGCAGAACATCGTCGACGGGAGAGCCGTGCCGTAGATCCTTGATTCCCTGACTTCGACTGCCGACGAATTCGGCCAACGGTCTTGTCTGAGGAGCGATCGCGAGGCTACTCGCGAGCGCCTCTGCGCCCTTCTCGATCGGCGACCCGAGCAAGGGAGCAGCGACCGTAGTCACGTGCCGAGTGCGAGCGACCCAGCGATGACCCTTCAGTTGAGCCTGATTCGCCGCCGACCGGGCGACCAGACCGCCCATCGAATAGCCGACCAAGACCACTTCTTTGATCTCAACCGGCCAGTGTTCGACCAGCCGTTCGAGCAGTGCTGCAACCTCAGAGGCCGAGGAGGCGATCGGCAGTCCGGTGTTGTAGCGAATCCGAACAGGCGACCACCGATCGTCGAGCGACTGCATCGTCGTGTCCCAACAGCGCTCGGTCTGCCCCAGACCATGAAGCAGCACGATGATGCCGTTGTTCGCGTTGGGGAAACTGGCCGCCAGTCCACCGGAAAGCGGAAGGACGACGCTGCCCGTGTTGTCCTGAATCGTGGCGTCGGCGACGGCTGGTCTCGCCGGATCGTCGCCCCAGAGGGCGCTCCCGATCGCCGATGCGGAGATCGCTCTGGTGTTGTCGGAAGGGACACGATGATCGACGGCCCTTCCAGCAGCCCTCCCGCCAAGCCGAACGAGCCCATACGTGGCGGACGTGCTCACATGATGCATCCGGCGAAGTCCATCCGCAGCAGGACCAGCAAAGGAGAACCACGGCTTTGCGATTGCGTGGTGCATACCCTCGACAACATCGACCAACCGGTGGGTGGCCATCTCGAGATATTTTCCGGACCCATCCGGCCTCGGAGTAACAACCCGTTCCCTGGGGGACACAGGCTCCGGGTCCGCGCGCGTTGGCATACCCGAAACTAGTGGCCGGCAGAGGAGTCGCCGGACTCGGGCTCCCTATCGGGTACGTCGAGGCGGTCAACCCTGATCTGCGTCAGCTTGTAGCCGTCGATGCCCTCGACCGTGAGCTCATGGCCTTGTACCTCGACCGCGTCGCCGACACCGGGGACGGTACCGGTTTGGGACAGGACAAGACCGGCGAGCGTGGTCACGCTGTTGTGTTCGAAGGTGAGACCGTGGTCCTCCAGCAGTTCGGTGAGCGTTGTCTCGCCGTCGAGGGTGACCGATCCGTCGTCGTGGACCACTGCGGGGAGATCGTGGTCACCGGCCGGATCATCGAGCACCTCGGAAATGATGTCGTCGAGGGTGACGAGCCCGATCGTGCTACCGAGCTCATCGACCACCAGGGCGGCGTGGACCCGTTCGTTCTTGAATCGTTCGAGGAGCACGTCGGCGGCCGTGTTGCCACCGACGGTTGGCAGCTGGCGGACGAGGGTGGTCAGGTCGATCGGGTCTTCGGACTGGCTGACCCGGACGAAGTCCTTCACGTGCAGGATCCCGATGACGTGGTCGAGATGGTCGACGAAGACCGGGTAGCGCGATGTGGTCGACGCGTGGATGCGGGCGGTGATGTCGGCTCGGGTGGCATCGTGTTCCATCGCCAGGACGTGAGAGCGCGAGGTCATCAGTTCCTCGGCGGTGAGATCCTCGAGCTCGAGGATGTTGTGGATAATCTCGCGCTGGAGCTCGGGGAGTTCGCCGACATCAGCCGATTCGTCGGTGACGATCGCCAGTTCCTCCGAGCTGTAGAGCGACAGCGTCTTGTCGGGTTCCGGGATACGTAGTAGTCGCATGAGCGACAATGCGATCCAATTGAGGACCGCAACCGCGGGCCGGAAGAGTGCGCTGAAGGTCCGCATCACGGGGTTGACCTTCAGACTGGTGCCCTCGGGCGTCGAGAGTGCCAAGGCTTTCGGGATCATCTCACCAAACACGACGTGCAGGTACGTGATGATGCTGAGTGCAACCAAGAAGCCAACCGTGTGCGCAGCACCTTCCGACAAACCGAGTGATTCAAAGGGATCGTACAACCAGTGGGCGATCGCCGGCTCGCCGTACATACCGAGCCCGATCGAGGCGAGCGTGATGCCAAGCTGGGCGACGGCGATGTAGCTGTCCTTGCCAGTGGGACGATCAAAGATCTTGAGCAGCCAGCGAGCACCGCGGTTGCCGTCTTCGGCCAGCGCGGCGATGCGGGAACGCCGGCTTCCGACGAGTGCGAATTCGGCGGCGACGAACACGCCGTTGATGACCACCAGGGCGAGCACGATTACCACGGGCAGGACCACGCCGGTCACGACGTTGACGGCCAGCACGCTCGCGCTCATGTCGGGTCCTCGTCAGACTCGTCTGCGGGGAGGGTGAAGTTAACCCGGTCGACGAGCGTTCCATCGACCGAGTCGACCCGGAGCGGCGGCAGGGTCGGCGTGGGGTCGGCGTCGTCGTCGCTCTCGACTGCAGCGACGTCCGTTTGGGTGATAAGCGGAACCGTGTCGCCAACGACAGGTAGACGCCCCAGGTGATGCCACACGTAGCCGCCGACCGTGTCGACCTGGTCGTCGGGAATTGCCAGCTCGAAGCGCTCGTTGAGAATCTTCAACAGCACGTCGCCTCGCACTGATACCGAGGAACCGGAGATGGCGATCGGATCGGGCTCGATGTCGAACTCGTCGCTGAACTCACCCAGGACCTCTTCAATCGCGTCCTCGCGAGTCACGATGCCCGAAACCGAGCCGAACTCGTTGACCACGATTGCGACATGGATGCCCTGCTGAGAGAACGTGTTCATCAGCGGTGGCACGTCGAAGTTCTCGCTGACGACCATCGGCTCTTCGGCGACGTCGGCGACCGTGGCCGCTGTCCCCTGTTCGTTGGCGAGGAAGAGGTCGCGGAGGGTGACCAGACCGACGATCTCCTCGCCGCCCTCGGTGACGGGGAAGCGTGAGTACGGACTCGCGGACAGCTCAGCCAATGCATCGGCGATTGGCGTCGATGCCTCGACCGTGAGGAGCCGGCGACGCGGCGTCATGATCTCGCGGACCACCCGGTTGGTCACCGCCAGCGCACCGGCCAACATCTCACGCTCGGAGGAGTCGATCAGCCCGCCAGCGGCGCTCTCCCGGTAGAGGCCGGCGAGCTCGGTCGGTGAGTGCACGTGGGAGTGCGAGTGGTCGACGTGGAGACCCAGTCGCTTCATGATGGCGAAGGCCGAGCCGTTGAAGATGGACACGAGCGGTCGGAGCAGCCACTGGCTGATCCGCATCGGAGTGAGCGTGGCGATCGCCAACGCCTCGGGATACCGCAGCGCCACGGTCTTCGGCAGGAGCTCGCCGAGCACAACCTGGAGTGTGGTGATGAACAACAGCACGACGAGGACGGCGATCGTGGGGCTGGCGCCCCCAAACTGGTCTTCGAAGAGCGGTATGAGCTGGGCCTGCCCGTAGGCACCGGCGACGAGGCTCGACAAGGTGATGCCGATCTGGCACGCAGCGACGTAGTTATCCAGCCGCTTGGGGTCCTGCAGGATCGCCAGCAGACCCGTGGCTTGTCCGCTTCCCGACTCGCTCGATTCCTGTACGCGCGAACGCCGGGAACCGACCGTGGCGAACTCGGCGGCAACGTACAGCGCGTTGAATCCCACCATCACGAGAATGAGCAACAACACGACCACGGTGTTCATCTGAGCAACGATCGTACCGACACAGCCGCCGATCGTGTGGGAAGTACCGCACGAATCACTGCGAAGTGCAACCGGGTTAGGACGGTGTGTTCAGATCACGGGCAGCCAGCGCCGCCCCAATGATCCCTGCGTTGTTCTTGAACTGCGCGGCTCGAATCGACGCTCCGACATCGAGCCGGTCGATGAATCTGTCGAGCTTCCTGCTCGACCCGCCGCCGATAATGAAATGGTCGGGAGTGCACACCCGCTCGACACGTTGGAGGAAGTAGTTGAAACGGTCGCCCCAGTCCGACCAGGTCAGCTCCTCCACCTTCCTTGCGCGGTCGCCCGCATAGAACTCAATGGGCTGTCCATCCTTGCCCGGCAGACGACCGAGCTCGATGTTCGGGAACAACACTCCGCCGTGGAAGACACCCGATCCAAGCCCGGTGCCGATGGTGACCATGATCACGGTGCCGGTCAGCCCCCGGCCAGCCCCGAGACTCATCTCTGCGATGCCTGCGACGTCGGCGTCGTTGTGGACCACGAATCGGAGCCCTGTCGCCTCCTTGAACAGCTCATCGACTTGGGTTCCGGGCCACGCTTCGTCGATGTTGCCAGCGGTCCGAGCTTGACCGTCGACTACAACCGTCGGAAAGCTGCAACCTGCGCTCGTACCGCTGTAGTCCAGTGCTGCCACCACTTGCTCGACGACGGCGGCAACGTTCTCGGGTGTCGACGGCTGTGGTGTTGGCAGGCGAACCCGCTCGCTCAGAAGTTCCCCGCTCTCGGTGTCGACGACCGCACCCTTGACCCCTGAACCGCCGATATCAATCCCGAGCATGGCCATCGTTACGCCTCCTTGAGTCGGGGTGAGACTCGTAGGACCGCACCCCGGGCGGTCCGTCCATCTAGCAATCGAGCCACCCTAGCCGTATCGGTGCGGTCGTCAACGTGTGCCGTCGATGATGAGATCGGCTCGGTTTCGGGTCGCGTCTCGTTCGTAGGGGGCGTCTTCTTCCGCTATCCAAACCTGCCAGTCATCGAGGGCGCCGGGCCCATCTCGCTCGATGGCGCGCTGCAACCGGACCTCGCGAGGCGTGTCGATCCAGATGACGAAGTCGAGATGTTCGACCCATTCGGCACGACCGGCACTCACGCCTTCGATGATGACGATTGGAGCAGGATCGACCTCGTGCCACTCGGCCAGCGTCTTGCTTGGCCAGTCGTAGCGTTGGTAGCGGCCTCGCTCCCCGCGACCGAGCGGCGCGATGACCTGATTGAGCATGCGCGGCCACCAGTTGACTGGGTTGTCGGCTGACGCGAAGTCATCGGTGTGCACGATCGGCGCTCCGTCTGCAGCCGACGAGAGGCGGTCGGCGAACGTCGTCTTTCCTGAGCCACCGGGCCCATCGACCGCAACGAGGCGAGTCCGCCCAGGCAGCCGTCTGATTCGAGCGACAACGGCATCAACCTCAGGATCAAGCACGGCCAAATGGTATGCCGCCTGGGCTTGGAGCCCTGCAAGACTATCTTCGTGGGTTCGCTACGCTCCAAGTATGAGTCTGGAGTGGGAGCAGGTCGTTGTCGCCAGTCATGATCCCGTGGCGCTTGGCCGTTGGTGGAGCGAGGCGCTCCAATGGGTGATCGTCAACGACGACCCGGTGGTGTTCGAGATTCAGTCAGAGCTGGATCGGCTGCCAGGGATGTTGTTCTTGGCCGTGGATGACTCCAAGCACGGTCACAACCGTCTCCACATCGACCTGCGTCCCGACGATCAAGCCGCAGAGGTTGAGCGGCTCATGGGGCTCGGCGCAACTCGGGTCGACGTCGGGCAAGGCGACGCCTCCTGGGTGGTCATGGCCGATCCTGAAGGCAACGAATTCTGCGTCCTTCAGGCCCCTCAGGCGGGTGACACGTAGGGCTGCCACACGCCGGTGGGTTGCGCCAGCCGATCCGCAATGATGCTCCAGGCTGCGGAGTTACCGACCAGGCCTGAGTGGCTTCCGGTGATCTCGACAGTCTCGCTGGTCACGCCGGGAGGCTGATAGCCCGCCGCCGGTGGAGCGATGCGATCATCAACGCTCACGATCGATGTGGCCGGCACGACCGGCGTCGCCGAGATGGCTGCGAGGCGTTCGTCGGTGAAGTCGCTGCGGCGTACTCCACCGACGAGTTGATAGAACGGGAATATGGCGGACTGACGCGGGTCCTGTCGAAACGGTGAGCCGATGGTGATGACCTGACGCACGGCATCTGGGCGGTTGTGGGCGACCCACCGAGCGGCGATGCCGCCGAGGCTGTGTCCAACGAGACTGACCGGCGCGCCCGCACGTGCGGCGGTGCGGTCAACCTCCTCGACAAACCGGTCGAACTGGGTGACCGAGCCTCGGTTCCGGCCCAGCCCCCACGTGCGAGCGGCGTAGCGCTTTGCTCGAAGAAATCGTCGGAGCAGTGTCGTCGACGCATCGGCCGCCATGAGCCCCGGCGCAACGACGACCGTGTGCCCATCACCGGTCGGCAGGTCGCGAAGGCCTGCCTGCTGCGTAGCCAAGCCGAGGTACTCGACGGGCCACGTGGCTTCTCGCATAAGTCGGTACATGTCTTCTCCTGTTGAGTCTACTCAATATTAACTGAGTCCACTCAATTTGCAACATCAGTCGGTAGCCTGTCCGACATGGCCGAACGGGACCCCGAAGGAAAGCGCACACGTGTAGTGCACGCGGCTGCAACTGCGTTCGCAAGCCACGGGTTCGCGGGCACCTCCACCGCCGCAATCGCCAGAGACGCTGGCGTGTCCGAAGGCATCGTCTTCCACTACTTCGGCTCGAAGCACGGCGTGCTCGAAGCCTGCACCGCGGCCGATGCCGTCGCGTTCGCGGAGTCCGAGCTCGCAAACCACCGCAATGGCATCAACTACCCCGGTTTGGTGGCCGCCACATTCGAATGGGTGGGCGCAAACCGGATGGTGCGCCGTCTCTGGGCCGAAGGCGACGACCGCACCGTCGGCGCGTTGCGTCGTGGCTGGCAAGGCGGCATCGTGCCCGCGGTTGCAAGCGCACTTGAAGCCGAACAACGTGAAGGACGATGCCGTGCCGGCGACAGCAGCCGCCTGGCCCGCATGCAGTTTGCCGTCATGGGGGAGGCCATGGTCGTCCACTTCAACGATCCGATGCATTGGCCGCTCGAAGATGCGATCACCGACACGGCCTCGCTCCTCAACGCGCTCGTCGCCGCCTAACGACCACGCGAAACAGCAGACCCAGGTTCTGTCTACGCGGGCAGCGGAACGTAGGGCTCGTGGTCATCGGGGACAATCGGGAATCGCTGTGCCACCCAGTCCTCCTTCGCCTGCTCGATTCGGTCCGGGTGGCTACTGACGAAGTTCCACCAGATGTGGCGCTTTCCGACGGGTTCTCCGCCGAGCACGATCACCTTGCCGCGACCCGAAAGCGTGCTTGCGACGTCGCTTCGCAGAACAGCGAGTTGACCCACTGTGAGAACTTCTTCGTTTATGGCCATGTCGCCATCGAGAACGAGGACAGCGACCTCGCGATGGTCCACTGCGACGGGAACGGTCGAGGTTCCATCCAGCTGCAGCTCTGCCAAGACCAGCGGCGAGGAACCGCCCACAGGAGACTCGAGACCCCATCCCGCGCCTGCAACCACACGGATCTCCGCTCCCGTCGCTGCCTCGACCGGAACCTCCGAGGCCGGAAGGTGTTGGAATGACGCGGCGGTTTCCTCCGCGTCATGCGACAGAGCGACCCAGGTCTGGAGCCCATGCAGGGAACGGCTCGTTACGAGGTCATCGGGGTGTGAGCGTTCGGTGTGGGTGACACCGGAGCCGGCGGTCATCCAATTGACATCGCCTGGTTCGATGGTCTGCACGGCTCCGGTCGAGTCTCGATGTACGAGGCGCCCGTCGAAGAGGTAGGTCACGGTCGACAGTCCGATGTGGGGGTGGGCGTCGATATTGATGCCGGAGCCTGGCGGCATTAGGTCGGGTCCAATGAGGTCAGCGAAGATGAATGGACCGATCATTCGCCGGTTTCGGTATGGCAGCAGCCGTTGCACCTGTCCTAAGCCGACGGTGCGGGTTCGCGGCTCGATTCGAAGCTCGATGGCGTTGTCCATGGTCGGTTCCTTTCAGGTCTGGGGAAGCATCGTCAATTCACATCACCGGTGAGCCGTACATCTCACCCAGCGGGTCGGAGATGAGCTCCAACCGTTCCCCATCGGGACCTCGGAAGTAGATCGAGGAGCCATGGATGTGGGCGTACTCGATGCCGAACTCATCGAGCCTTGCCTTGAGTCGCACCCATTTCTCACGCTCGACCGAGATCGCCACATGATGCAGGCCACCCATCACTTCCTCGTACGGCCCCACGTCGAGGCCGGGGAAGTCGAAGAAGGCCAACGCGTTGTCATGGCCGATGTCAAAGAAGAAATGAGTGGAGCCGGGATAGTCCCGATTCTCGAACAGCTCGGTCAGCGGGAACTCGAGCACCTCCTGATAGAAGCGGACCGTCTGCTCCACATCGCTCGACACGAGCGCCACATGGTGCACACCACGAGCTATTGAAGCGGGCCGCTCATCGCGCTCCAACAGGTACGTGGCTCGCAGCTGCTCCCACTCCTCCTCCCGATCGACCGGGGTTTCGTTGTTGCTCTGATCCATCACATTCCTCCTGTCGTCCAGATCAGAATCTCGGCACCGTCATCACCTGCGACGAGATCCAATGCCCCCGTCGAGGTCAGCCGCGCCGCGTCTCCGGTATCGAGCCTGCCATTTGCTTCGAGGTCCACTACGCCGCGGGCCACGAACACATGCCCGAACGGGGCCTCCGGTACAGCAATGCGTTCAGCGGCCTGCAGCCGAGCGCCCCACAGCACGGCGTCCTTCTGCTGAATGGAAATGGCGGCGTCGTGACCCTGGCCGGACGCGATCGGCACCAACCCGCCACCAGCGAGCTGATCATTGATGTCGAGCTGCTGATATCCGGGATCGATGGATTCCGTGTCTGGGGTCACCCACATCTGAATGAAGTGCACCTCATCGGATGCACTCCAATTCTTTTCCGAGTGCCAGATCCCCCGCCCGGCGCTCATCCGCTGGGCCAAGCCCGGGTAGATCAGCCCTCGATTGCCTTCGGAGTCCTTGTGTTCGAGTTCGCCGTCAAGAACCCACGTGATGATTTCCATGTCGCGGTGTGGGTGCGTGTCGAATCCCGTCCCGCCTGCCACCCGATCGTCATTCAGGACGAGCAACTGCCCATGGTTCGTGTTGTCAGGTGAGTAGTGGCGGCCGAAGCTGAACGAGTGCTTGGAATCCAACCAACCGGCCTCGGTGTGAAAGCGATCTGCAGAGCGCCGTATGTCAATGTGTGGCAAGTTCATATATTCCCCAACCCGAGCACCTTATGTATTATTTCCATTTGGAAATATGTTAGCGTTGGGCAATGACTACCACCAGCATCACGGCCACGTGGGAGCGACTGGTGCGCTTTCACCGAACGTCGACCGACACGATGGACGCCCACCTGCAGGCCGAGTTCGGCCGCACGCTCGACGACTACGACATCCTCCACCAGGTCCGTTCCCACGATGGACCGATCAGGATGGGCGACCTCGCCCAGCGACTCCTCATCGCCAACAGCTCGTGCCACCGGATAGTCGGGCGCCTCGTCGATGACGGGTTCTTGCAGCGGCTGACTGGTTCCGGCGACCGACGCGAGGTCCACATCCAGCTGACCGCAGCTGGCAAGCGACAGTGGCGCCGCATGGCCGTTGTTCACACCCGCGACATCGAAGACATCCTCGGCGGGCCACTACCGGTCTCGGAACGAGCCCAGCTGGATGAGATCCTTCAGCAGCTTCTCGAAGAAGAAGTGGACTGAACGCATGCCACGTCCAAGCTTGTTGCACCTGGATGTTCAGGAGCTCGACGACCACACCTTCCGAGTCAAAACAGACTCCTCCTACTGGAACGCCACCAGCGCATTCGGCGGATGGGTAGCGGCAGTCGCGATCACGCTCGTGAAACAGAGTCCAGACTTCCGGGGCGAGATCCTCACCCAGCAGATGCAGTTCATCAGGCCAGTATCGGCCCCGGAGATCGACGTCACCGTGCGACGGCTGGCTCGACATACCACCATCGACTTCTGGCGAGTCGAAGTACACGACGAGAGCCAGAACGTCCTCGTCACCGCCGACCTGACCGCTGGTACCCGGAAGACATCCGACATCGGATTCGAACTGGATGCCCCAGCCGATGCCGAGGACGCCGGCATGGTCATGGAGCTCACCGAGCTTCATCCGACCTGGACCGCACATTTCGAACAAGTGATGATCAAGGGCGAGCCCTTCACCGTTGCGGAACGGCCACGGTCTCTGGTGAGAGCCAGGCCCGTCAATGACGTGGCATTCGACCCAACAGTTCTGGCGATGATCTGTGACTCACCGATGCCGCGGACCTTCTTCGTCAGCGCAGACCTCGTGTTTTGCTCGACCATCAGCCTCGCCATCCACATCTACGCGACCGACGAACAGATCGCAGCCGTCGCCCGTGACTTCGTGGTCGTGGAAGCGGACAGCGCGGTGATCCGCAACAACACGCTAAACCAGGAAGTTCGGGTCTTCCGCCACGATGGCCTGTTGCTCGCCTCCAGCTATCAGACCGCCATCTTCAAACCACCGAAAGGCCAACGCCAATAAATGTGATGTGGGGTGCCCTAACGGCAGTGATCGGCGTGTTGTTCGTCGTGTGGGGCCGAGCAGAGTCGGACTTCGTCGTCTATCGCCTGCTGGCCGCACGGTCCCGGATCCTGTGGGGCGACGGAGTACACAACTTCTACCAGGTTGTCGGAATCATCCTGATCGTTGTCGGTGTGCTGATCGCTGTCTTTGGATCGTGAGCTATCGAACCCCCGGACCCTTGGGCGACAGTCGGCCTGATCCCATGTCGTCGTGCTTCGCTATCCGTAGTTCTCGGCGAGTTCCGCCAACACATCTCCGTGGCACGGCTTCTGCGCGCACCAACACCCGAGGCGCAGACCACGGAGCTCCCCGAGGGCCGCGCGGCTGCGCCTAGGACCCCGCGAGCCGGTTCACGGTGGCGAGCATCTGCTCGACCTCGGCTCGGGTGTTGTAGTGACTCGCCGATGCCCGCACGCAATTCTCGATTCCGAGCGGTTTGAGCACACCGGCCGAGTAGTAGTCCTGCTTGCGGGCGTGCGTGCGAACACCATCGGCGTTGAGCTCGTCGACCACGTCGAGGCTGTCGTGCCCATCGATGACGAACGACACCATGCCCGATCGGTGCTCGCTTGTTTCGGGGCCAACAACGCGCACATTGTCGAGTTGGCCGAGGCCGGGCAATCCACCTGTCCCCCACATCATTGCGTCGACGAGGTCCTGCTCCTGGGCTCGAATCCCGACTGCCGCACTCTCGATCATCTCCCGTTGCGTCATCGTGTCGGAGTCCGCCGACACTTGCACGCCCAACCACTCGAGATAACGAGCGACCTCGGAGAATGCGGCGTACGCAGAGGTGTCTCGAGTGCCGAGCTCCCACACGTGCGCCGGCGCGCCATCGAGCTGTTCGTGCGGAGCGACAGCAAGCCGGTCAGACACCCATGCCACACCGAAGTTGTGGCGGGAGAAGAGTTTGTAGCCAGACACGACGTAGCCGTCGACGCCGTAGTCGTCGATGTCGACACGCCCGTGGGCGGCGTGTTGGATTCCGTCGACGATGATGAAACAGTCGGGAGCGACGGACCGGATCTCTTGGGCGATCGCTGCTACGTCGACGTGCATGCCCGTGACTGGGCTCGCGTGGATAATCGTGGCGACGGCAAGGTCTGGAGTGATCGCCGGCCGGTACTGGTCGACGCTGACAACCGTGGATTCGGTGTCGAAGCCAACCTGTTCGTAGGCCATGCCCGCAACCGGAGCCCACCGTCGACACGCGCTGTAGGTGGCCGGATGTTCGAGATGGCTCCCAATGACCAGGGAGCCGGAACTGGCAAAGATCGCGTTGCGTATGAGTCGACCGAGTAGCTCGGTGCCGCTCTCACCAATGAACACTTCTCCCGATGACGCTCCCAACAAGAGCTTCATGTCAGCACGGCCCTGGGCGATGATGTCGGTCAGATACTTCGACGCGACATTCGTACGGCCCTGGTTGTCGGGAAACGCCATCAGCTCGGCGGTTCGCTCGACCGCTGCCTTCAAAGTGAGCGAGCCGCCCGCGTTCTCAAAGAATGCTCGCGGGCCCTGTATTGGACACACGTCGGCGTGATGAAAGCGGTCGCGGATCGAGGTGAGGAGTTCGGGCGAAAAGGTCATTGGCGAAGATCATTCCACGTATCGTTCCGTATCGCTTCGTGGCGAGGCCGGTCGATCAGAGCTTCCAGTCGAACCCGGTTTCCTTTTCCGAGAGGTTCCAGAGTCTCTCCATCACCTTCTTGTCATAGGCATAGGGCTCGAGCGTGCCCTTCCTGACTGGCCCGACCCATTCGTTCCTGCCGGTGGGTCCGTAGAGGGCCCTCAGGTCCAAACCGTCCTCGGTGGCGCACATGACCTCGGGGTAGGCCCCCTTCTCTGCGGACTGGACCAGCGGCGACATGGACATGAGCTTGAACATGACCCGCGTCATCAGGTTGCCGCTGGTATCGATCAGCGAGGTGGCCGACGAGCCGGGGTGGCAGACATAGACCTTGACCTCTTTGTTCGCTGCTGCCAGGCGGTCCTGTAGCTCGTAGGCGAACATCATCTGCGCCAGCTTGCTCTGGGAGTAGGTCTTGTTCTGGTGGTAGTTCTTGTCCCAGTTCATGTCGTCGAACTGGATCGTCTTGAGCCCCATCTTGTAACCGAGGCTGGCCACCACCACGATGCGGCCCTTCGATTCCTCGATTCGCTCGAAGAGCAGTCCGTTCAGTAGGAAGTGGCCGTAGTGGTTCGTGCCGAGCATGCTTTCAAAACCGTCGACGGTGAGCTTCTGCGTGGGCACCTGCGCGATCGCCGCGTTGCAGATCAGGGCGTCGATCTGGGGAACGGTTTCCAGGACCTTCGCGGCAGCATCGCGCACGCTGTCGAGCACTGCGAGGTCCATGCGCACGAAGGAGACGTCAGCGTCCGCCCCGAATTCCTGCTTCAGCTCCACAATGGCAGCGGTGGATTTCTCGGCGCTGCGGTTCAACATCACGACCTTGGCGCCTTTGGTGAGGAGGATCCGGGAGGCCTGGAATCCCGCGCCGGAGTTGGCGCCGGTGATGAGGAAGGTCTTGCCGTTCTGGGGAACCATCCGTTCCGGTGTCCAGCCTTCGGGTCCGAATGTCTTGTCTGCCAT
>SHLQ01000261.1 GCA_004282895.1 Acidimicrobiales bacterium | reverse complement strand
TCGACCGGGGTTCGCGAGAGCCAAAGTTGGAGCAGGTCCTCGTAGTTGTCCGAGCTCGCATGTGAAGACTGTCCGCCGGGAAGTTGCACGGTGCACTGGATCGGTTCTGTGCCCTCGCACTGGAAGCGGGTCGAAGGGCCCGAGCCGTGGAGCCCATCGCTTCCCGAGTTCGCTACGTCGACGGTCAGGCGACCGCCGCGGTTGGCGAAGAAGTCCTCGTCACCCGATGGGTTGTTGTACACGTTGAAGAAGCTGCTCAGGCTCGCTAGAAGCGCCTCCAACCGGAAGCCGTGCTTCTTGCCCCATGGCCATGCCGTTTCGTCTTCTCCAAATTGACCGACCAGAGTGTCGCCAGATTCATTGAAAGCCTTTCCGATGATGTCGTACTTGGTTTCAACCACGCCTTCAGTCGTGACGTCGTCCCAGTAGACGTCGCCTGCCTTCAGTCGCGACGTGTCCATGATCGAGAAATAGGTGACGAAGCTCGGGAAGGACTTCGTGTTCTCGTCGCGTGCGAGGGCTTCGTCGATGTCCCGCAGGACTTCGTGCCATGCGGTACAGCCTGAAGACTCCTTGACCTCCTCGGCGCTCGCCAGGGGCGAATTCACGGGGTCGTTTCCCGTGAGTCCCGTTTCGCAGGTGAAGCCCCAGTCGGTGAGCGCGTTCACGATCTTCTGGCCGTTCGCAGTCAGGTTGGTCTGGGGATCGTTGGCGATCGCTAGGATGGGAGGCACCATGTCCCGGCCGATCATCGACACCACGTCGCTGATCGCGGCTTCGTTCGTCGCGCGCGTGTGCTCGTCCGTGGCTTCGATCAGTTCGACGATTCGAGCCGTACGATACCCCGCGGCGATGTTGTCGGTCTGTTGCGGTGCGAAGCCGTCGTTCGTCGGGTTTCCGTCGAAGGCGGCGCCGGTGTGATCGCTGTTCGCCGTGATGAGGAAGCCGTTTTCACGATTGAAGGTCTGCGGAAGCTCGGAATAGTCGAAGTACTGCCCCCACTCGTACGCGTCGGTGCTGCCTGGCAGCGGCAGCCAAGGGAAGGGCTCGTTGGGGTCCTCCATATCGAGGTTCTCCGCCCAGGTGCGCTTCGGAATCCGGTTGTAGGGGAACCACCCAAAGTTACCTTGGGTGTCGATCACCACCCAGTTCTGGCCGAGAGATGTGACGCTCTCGAGCGCCGATCTGGCTTCCTGGACACTCGTGGCGGTCGCCATGCCGAGCAGGTAGTTCGCGTCGGTGTCGATATCGTGACCGGTCCAGCGAAGAGTGAGCGCCACGTTGTTCTCCGCGTCGATTTGTCGCACGGGCCCGTGGTGTGGCACGAATAAGATCTCCCGCGTTTCGCTCGAGCCATCGGTGAAGTCGAGGGTGAAGTCGACGCGGATGAACTCGACGACTTCGCCGTTGAATATGACTCCAATCGGCTCGCCTTCGGCGTTCTTCGCGAGCTCTTCGAGGTAAACGTCGGTGAAGTCGAGCCCGGTATTGGTCGCGCCCCAGGCAATAGTTTCATTGTGCCCAATGACCGGCGTGGGGATACCCGCGAGGGTCACGCCGGCGGTGTGCAGAGTGCCGTTTCCGTTGGTCTTGGAGTCCAGGTGAGCGAGGTACCAGACCGCTGGCTGCGACAGGCCGAGATGCGGATCGTTTGAAAGGAAGGTTCTTCCGTTGGCCGTCTTGGAAGGCCCGAGGACCCAGTTGTTCGACCCGATATCCGCCCCTACGGATTCCGCGGTCGGAAAGAGCTTGCGGATGCCCTTGCTCGATTCGAGCTCCGCCCTCTGCGCAGCGATCGCCTTCTGAGCACGCCGATAGATCGCGTGACGTGCGGATTTCTTCATCTTGCTCGCCGTGTTGGAAGCCATTTGTGGGGGGTAGGTGCCCACCTCGAGAACAGGCGATTTCTTGATGGGCTCGAGGCTCCAAAGGTCTAGGTAGCGATCATTGTCGCCGATCTGCTGGCGAGCTTGCTCGGCGGCGAGCTGCGTTCCTTCGTCGTTGGTCAAACTGCCTACGAGTGTGAGTACGGTCGCGAAGCTGTCTTTCGGCGTCCAGTCAGGAGCGTCTTCGGGATCGTAGTCGAGCAGGATGCTCTCGAACTCCGCGGGCCAAATCGCGCCATTTCTTTCGTTACGCACGTCGTCGAGCCATTGGTTGACGCCGACTGCGTAGGCTTGGAACAGGCGCAGTGTTCCCTCGTCGGTCCCGTCGACCAGCGCCTCCTCTACCGGAGTGCCGTTGCGCGTGGAGTAGAGTGCGCGGTTCGCGGTGGCGGTATTGATCAGCGGTTCGAGAAGACCGGCAGACTCTACGACCGCTTTGTTGACGACACTTGCCAGTCGTCCGGTTGACAGCCGGCGCTGAAGGTCCATCTGCACGAATCGGT
The DNA here is from genome assembly GCA_004282895.1 of Acidimicrobiales bacterium. Classification (GTDB taxonomy): domain Bacteria; phylum Actinomycetota; class Acidimicrobiia; order Acidimicrobiales; family SHLQ01; genus SHLQ01. The sequence continues at coordinate 1,467 of SHLQ01000261.1, read as the reverse complement.
CTCGGGCGTGGAAGTAGCCGAGCGCCATCGCGCAGCCTTCGTCGGTTTCGCAATCGGCATGGAAGATGCCGTACTGGTCGAAGTACACGGTCGCGTCCGGTGGCCACATCGGAGCTGGGGTGCCGCCGGTTCCAGCGCCACCCCCGTTGCCGCCACTGCCGGCCGCGCCGGCGCTGCTGCTGCTGCTGGTGCACCCCCACGAGGCCAACAATCCAACCAAGAGACAAATCAACCCGACGCGCATAGCCTCACCTCCGATAAATGATGAACGAGCGGTGACGATATCGGTAGTGCCGCCGTACCTCAAGGCCCTACCGCATCAACGCGATCGCCAGCTCTGTTAGCCCATCGGGATGACGATGAGCGCCGATGTCGTTGGTGCCCGAGCTACGCCCAGAGCGCGTGCCAATACGCGAGCACCGAGCGACCGAACAGGGTCTGATGGTAGTAGAGAAACAGGCCGTACGCTGCCAGACCCACTGCGACGGTCAGAAGGTCGAGGGACCTCGGTGCCATTGTGTTCGAGAGCGCAGCGCCCCGTCGGTTCGAGGACGCCATGTCGAACACTGCAAAGGCGCCGAAGCCGCCGAACAGAATCAGCGATGCGAGGTCGCCGTTGCTGAGGAGATGGAGGCCGGCCCAGACCGCAACCCCCCAGAGCATCGGGTGGCGCGTGAACCGCTTCAGGTTGTTGGGCAGATACGCCGCCGCGAGGAGGATGAACGCCAAGGGCATCCCCACGACGGCTGCCCTGAATCCCCAGCTCGGCGGCTCCCACAGGGACACCATCGGCGCGGCGCCCTTGCCGAAGATGATCAGCAGGAGGCCTGCGAGCGAAACCAGCGAAAACACGCCGCGGTATCCGTTGAATCCGAGCCGCTGGATCAGCCGGTCGCGAAGCGGAGGCCGGCTCGGCACCAGATGGACACCAATGAACACGGTGACTCCGGCGGTCAGGAGGAGCATGGCCCGTTTGTATCAGCTTGCGAGCACCTGGGGTGACAACCTCTTACCATTCGTCGATTCCGATGTCGATCGTGGTGCCGATTGGACGCTGTTCCCGATCGCCATCGAGGAGCGGCGCCCCTTCACCGGCAGAGCCAGCATCGATCAAGGGCGAGCCGACGTGGAGATGGTAGTCGCGCTCTTCGCGGGAGACGAAGCCAGGAGGAACCTCCATGTTCCCGATGATCCCGGTTTGGTCGCCAATGGTGTGGTAGTTCTCTTCGTTCAGCCACCCAACCCCACTCGTTCAGCGCCAAGGTCGGACGGATCTCTTCTAACTCTGTGAAATCTGGCTCACAAAATGGTCCCCAAGGGCTATGAAAGCACTTGTTTCGGCCAACCGTCAGAGTTAGGCATCCCCGATGGACGAGAAGAAGCAACCGACCGAGAACCCGCCGCTCAAGGGCGTGATGTTCAATGCATACCCGGACAGCATTGGCCGGAACCTCAGCGACTCGGTGA
>SHLQ01000260.1 GCA_004282895.1 Acidimicrobiales bacterium | reverse complement strand
CGCCTCGAGCTGTTGGCTGAGCCGCTGAGGGAGATGTACGGCGAGCGGATCTAAGCTGGCCGCCATGGCCATCGGAAAACGTCGCAAAGCATTGGAATCTCTCGCCGGTTATCGACCGGGGAAGGCCGCCAACCAGGCCGAGATCGAGCACGGCATCGACAATGCGATCAAGCTGGCGTCGAACGAGAACCCGTGGGGCCCGGTGCCCCCCGTGGCAGATGCGATCGCGGCGGCCATTGACGGCGTCAATCGCTACGGAGACCACCGGGCGACGCCGGTGCGGGAAGCGATCGCGGGCTGGCTCGACCTCGACGTGGCGTCGATCAGCACCGGGTGTGGGTCAAGTGGCATTCTCCAGCAGGTCATGTTGGCCTACGTCGACCCCGGCGACGAGGTTGTCTTCCCGTGGCCGTCATTCGAGATCTACAACATCTTCTGCAACCTGTTCGACGCCACCCAGGTGCGGGTCGATCTTCGTGATCACGGGTTCGATCTGGACGCGGTGGCGGCTGCGGTCAGCGATCGAACCAAAGTTGTGTTCCTCGCCAACCCCAACAACCCGACGAGCACCGCCGTCTCCACCGAAGCCCTCGCGTCGATGCTTGCGAAGATTTCCGACGACGTCATGGTGGTTGTGGATGAGGCGTACCGCGAGTTCGCGTCACCATCGTTGGGTGATCCAATCGCCGACCTGTTGCCGTCACATCCCAACGTGATCATCACCCGGACGTTCTCGAAGGCCTACGGGTTGGCGGGTTTGCGCACGGGTTATGCGATTGCACATCCAGAGGTGATCGAAGACCTCGACCGGGTTCTGCTTGCGTTCAGCGTCAACAACCTTGCCCAGGCCGGTGCCGCGGCGGCAATAGAACACCGGGCGTTGGCGATGGAGCGCGTCGCGGAGCTCGTCTCCGAACGCGATCGAATGGTCGCGGCGCTGGCGTCGGCTGGCTGGCCAGTGCCCGAGACGCACACCAACTTCATCCTCCTGCCCACGGGCGACAAGACCGACGACATCTATCTCGCGATGGAACGTCAGGGTGTTGTGACGAGACCGTTTGGCGGCCTCGGGATTCGCGTCACCATCTCCACGCCGGAAGAGAACGATCGCTGGCTTGCGGCGTTCCTCAACGCGGTCGGCTCAGGTGCGTGACGCGTCGAAGATGCTCTGAATGGAGCTGTCGATCATTGCGTTGAACTCGTCGTCGGACTGCTGGGCGGAGAGACCTTCGCTCAGGGCCCGGGAGAAGCTGGCGACCATGCCGTTGTTCTCGCTGAGGCGAGCGTTGGCGTCTTCGCGGCTGTAGCCACCGGAGAGCGCCACCACCTTCAGGACCTGGGGGTGGGCGACGAGCTCGGCGTAGAAGTTCGCTTCCTCGGGCAACGTCAGTTTCAACATGATGAACTGATCCGCGGCGAGCGCGTTCGTGTGGCGAAGCAACGATTCGCGCAACATGACCTCGGCCTCGGCCTTTTGTGCGCTGTGGATGTCAACCTCGGGCTCGATGATCGGGACGAGGCCAGCGGCGATGATCTGGTGGCCAATCTCGTACTGTTGGGCCACCACCGCTTCGACACCGGCCTCGTTCGCCATTTTGATGACCGAGCGCATCTTGGTGCCGAAGACGTTCTTGGCGACCGCTCGGGTCAGCAGATCGTCAAGACCGGGGATGGGTTTCATGACCTGCGCGTCGTTCTCCTCGTCGGCGAGGCCTTTGTCGACCTTCAGGAAGGGGACGACCCCCTTCACGTTCCAGAGATAATCGGCCGTGTCATGACCTGCGACTTCGCGATCCATGGTGTCCTCGAAGAGGATCGCACCCATGATGCGTTCGCCGGTGAACGCCGGACTCGTCATGATTCGCGTGCGCATCTCATGGACCTTGTCGAACATCTCGTCGTCGCCCGAGTAGGCCGATTCGTCGACGCCGTAGATCTTCAGTGCTTTCGGCGTGCTGCCACCGCTCTGATCGAGTGCGGCGATGAAGCCGTCGTCGTTGCGGACCTTGTCGAACTGTTCTTGGTTCACTGTTGTCGCCTTCTTCGCGGTGTGGGTCGGATTCGAGTGTATACAGTTCGAACCAGTTGGTTGGATGAGGAGCACACGTCTTGGTACGCGAGAAAAAGGCATGGTTGCACGGTGCGGTCGGGTATGAGATCTACACCCGCTCGTTTCAGGACACGACCGGGAACGGCTTCGGTGATCTCGCCGGGATCACGCAGCGGTTGGATCACCTTGCGTGGCTGGGTGTGGACATCGTGTGGCTCACCCCGATCTACCCGTCGCCCGATCACGATCACGGGTATGACGTCGCCGATTACCTTTCGGTTCGGCCGGACCACGGTGATATCGACGATGTCCGGGCGCTGGTCGAACGCGCCCACGAGCTTGGCCTAAAAGTGCTGCTCGACATCGTGCCGAATCACTCCTCGTCCGAACACGAGTGGTTCAAGACCGCACTGGCCGATCCGTCCTCACCCGAGCGGGAGATGTACCTGTGGAAAGATCCTGGGCCCGACGGCGGTCCACCCAACAACTGGCTCAGCCACTTTGGGGGACCGGCATGGACGCTCGACGAGGCATCCGGCCAGTACTACTGCCACCTCTTTCTCCCCGAACAGCCGGATTTCAACTGGCGAAACGAGGCCGTGCTTGAGGCTTTCGATGACATCTATCGCTTCTGGTTTGATATCGGCATCGACGGCTTCCGCATCGACGTCGCCCATGCGCTGCTGAAACACCCGTCTTTCGCGGACAACCCGCGCAACTCGATACCCGGTCCGGACGCCGGACCGCTCGAGCGGTTCTTTGCGTTCGACCACCTGTACGACATGGACCAGGACGAGAACGTCGAGATCTTCAGTCGCTGGCAGCACATCGCAGACGAATACAACGCGACCCTCTTGGCGGAAAGTGGTGTCGATGACCACGAGCGGCTCGCGCGTTACGTCGGTCCCGATGCGCTCGACCTGTCGTTCTTCCTCAAGCCCGGGTGGATGGATTGGGAACCCGAGAAGATCATCAAAGAGCACCTCGGTCTGGCCGAGATCGAACCCCATGGCATCTCGTGGATCGTCTGCAACCACGATCAGCCGCGGGTCGCAAGCCGGTACAGCAAAGGTGGCCTCCCCCTCGAGGTCGGGCAAATGCGCGCACTGGCAGTGACGACCCTGCACATGGCGCTGGGTGGTGTTCCCTTCATCTACTACGGCGAAGAGCTCGGACTGGCCTCAGCCGATATCGACCCTGCTGGCCGTGAGGATCCGATCGCCACTCGCAACGACACCGAGGGGGGAGAGGCGCGCGACGTCGCCCGAACCCCCATGCCGTGGGATTCCTCGCCCCAGAACGGGTTCAGTTCAACGACGCCCTGGATTCACTCGCCGGACCGGTCGGTCGCCGAAACGGTCGCGGCTCAGCGCGACGACCCAGACGCGATCGTGCACCGATACCGTGAACTGCTGCAGGTTCGAAAGAACAACCCGGATTTGTACGAGGCGCTGTTCGAGCGCCTTGCCGCGCCGTCGAGCGATGTCGGCGTGGTTCAGCGGGGGTCAACCCTGACCATCGCTAACCTCAGCGATGCCCGGCAGAGCGTCGAACTACCAGAGGGCACGTGGCGTTGTATCTACGTTTCGAATGGCCCCAAACCCCACGACGCGACCACCAATCTCCACGTCGAACCCGATTGCCGAAGCCACAAGCCAGGACAAATGATGTTCATATGCGCACAGTCGATAGACGCCGTCTTTGATGTGAAACAACGTGCCGTCATCGAGCACCTTGCCCGCGTCGTTACACCAGGCCACGTAGGTCACGCGCCCCTCGGCGAGTCGGCTTACGTCACGGGTCACCAG
>SHLQ01000259.1 GCA_004282895.1 Acidimicrobiales bacterium | reverse complement strand
GGAAGTGGGTGAGTCCCGCCACCATGGAGTTGGCACCGTGGTACGCCCGATCGAGCGCGATGACGTGTTTCTTCTCGGGTTGGCCAGTCACATTGTTGTGGTAGCGCAGCACCTTCAGCAACGTGTCGGCTGCGTCCGACCCACTCATGGACAGCGCGACATGGTCGAGTCCTGCCGGCGTGACTTCCACCAGGCGATCGCAGAGCTCGAGCGCCAGCGGGTGGGTTGTGTCGTAGAGGCTGTGTGCATACGAGAGCGTCCGTACCTGGTCACTCAACACTTCGACCAGATCCGCACGGCCATACCCAAGCCCCACACACACCATGCCCGACCACGCGTCGATCACCCGGTGTCCAGAACTGTCGGTGAGGTGCACACCCTCAGCGGACTCGATGAGAAACGGGACCGTACGTTCCGTGTCTGCAATCTGTGCGAACGGCGCCACGAAGGCCGAGCCGATGGTCGTACCTCGGTCGGCTGCGTCCTTCATCGTCCAGTCCCCCAGTCCGGTCTGATGAATCGAAACTAGACCACCACCTAGGGGTTCAGGAACTCCCGGGTCCAGGTGGCATCGGCGGATCGGCTGTACCGCACCCGATCGTGCAGGCGACTTGGCTGCCCCTGCCAGAACTCGATGTGTTCGGGTCGAACCCGGTAGCCGCCCCAATGTGGTGGTCGGGGCACGTCGGTTCCTTCAAACCGTTCGGCGACTTCGATGAATGCGGAGATCAGATCCTCGCGGGATGCGAGCGGTTGGCTCTGCTGGCTGGCCCACGCGCCGATCTGGCTGTCTCGGGGCCGCTTCACGAAGTAGGCGTCCGACTCTTCCGCGCTGACCCGTTCCACCTTGCCCTCGATGATCACCTGGCGATGCACGTCATGCCATCGGAAGGTGAGCGACGCCAGTCCGGTCGTATCCATGGCTTCGGCCTTCGTGGACTCGTAGTTGGTGAAGAACACGAACCCTCCGTCGCTCACGCCTCGGAGAAGCAGGCTGCGACCCCGCGGTCGGCCCGCAGCGTCGACGGTGGAAAGCACCATGGCCTGGGGTTCGGGGTCGACAGCCCTGGCGTCCTCAAACCATCGTTCGAACAGGTCGAGCGGGTCATCGAGGAGGCTGGCCGGGTCGATGCCCTCGGCCATGTAGTCCGATCGCAGGTCGGTGAGATCCATGCGGCCAGTCTTGCAGAACCACAACCGTGCACGTCCGGGACCTTTGACCCTTCGGTCACGAATCCGCACGTCTCACACTGAGGGAAAGATCACCCCCACTACTGAGGAGGAGCGATGACCGATCCCCGGGATCGACCGATCACCCCGGAAACACCATGGGAGTTCTACCCCGATGAGGACGGCCGAGAGGCCACGGCCCCCGCGGCCGAAGACGCCGCCATGCATGTGATGCCGGTCGGTCTCGATCCATTGCCCGAGGAAGACGAGACCGATGTTGTTGTCCACTACCTCGAGGACGAACATCCCGAGGTCGCGGACGTAACCGAAGCCCCCGTCGACACCGACACCACCGGAGATGTCGAGGATCTGCTCATTCGTCAGCACTATCTGCCGCCGGAGGGCGAAGCCAACTGACCTGACCCGCACGCCGACTAGTTTGGCGTCGTGACGAAATTCCGCGTCTACGACGCCATCGCGTCCGGCGGTGTGTTGGGTGCACTCGTGCGGTGGGCCATTGCGGAAAACGTCACGACCGGCCAATTTCCGTGGCCGACGCTGCTCGTGAACCTCATCGGATGTGCCCTGCTCGGGCTGATAACCGGACGTGGCTGGTCACTTCGCACGCGGACAGCCGTCGGTGCGGGGTTCTGTGGAGGCCTCACGACGTTCTCCACGTTCGGGGTCGAGACCGCCTTGATGCTCGACGACGGCGATCTTGGTCTGGCCGTCGTGTACATCCTCGCCTCAGTCATCGGCGGTATCGCGGCGTTCGCACTTGGGCGGTCCAATAGAGAGGATGTTGCGTAGTGGGCGGCGGCATCTTCGCCTTCGTGGCGCTGGCGGCCCTCGGCACCGTGATTCGGGTCGCGCTGGCGGGGCTCGAAACCCACTTCAATCGGCAGATGTTCGCCACGATCACGGTGAACATCATCGGGGCATTCGCGTTGGGAGCCCTCGTCGAAGCCGACGCAGACACGCTGACAATCGTTGGTGTCGCTGGGCTCGGCTCCCTCACCACCTTCTCAACCTTCGCCAGCCAGATCGAGTGCATCAACCGGAGGGGCACCCGCCGCGACGCCACCCTCTACACGGTCGCGACCCTGGTCCTCGGAATCGGTGCGGCCTGGTTGGGGCTTCAGGTCGCCTAGCCCGCTGAAACCGGCCGTCACCTTGCTAAGTTGGGCCAATGGGACGGAGCACACCATGACCGACGTGAACAAGGGCGTATTTGCGGGGTCGCAGGCGCTGACCTTCGATGATCTTCTCGTAGTGCCGGGGTACAGCGAAGTGCTGCCTCACAACGTGGACACCACCGTCGACCTGGCCGGAATTTCCCTTCGAGTGCCGCTCATGTCGGCCGCGATGGACACCGTCACCGAAGCGCCGCTCGCCATTGCCATGGCCCGCGAAGGCGGCATCGGCATCCTGCATCGCAACCTGTCGCCCGAGGAACAAGCCGAGCAGGTTGGCCTCGTCAAACGCGCTCAGTCGGGCATGATCTCCGACCCGGTCTCCCTTCCGCCCACCGCCACGCTCAACGACGCGGAGGCGCTGATGGCCCGACACAAGATCAGCGGCGTGCCGATCTGTGAAGCCGACGGCCGACTGGTCGGAATTCTCACCAATCGCGACGTTCGATTCTGTGGACCGGAAGAGTATTCGAAGCCCGTCACCGACTTCATGACCGGGACCAACCTGGTCACGGCTCCCGTAGGCACCGGCCTGGAGGCGGCGAAGGCCATCCTGCACGAGCACCGGATCGAGAAGCTGCCACTGGTCGATGCGGAGGGACGACTCGCTGGCCTGATCACGGTGAAGGACATCGACAAACGAATCGAGAAGCCGAACAGCTCGCTCGACGGCGCCGACCGGTTACGTGTCGGCGCGGCCATTGGCGTCACCGACACCGCCGATCGAACCGAGATGCTCGCCGACGCCGGCGTGGACATGTTGGTCATCGATACCGCGCACGGCCATACCGCGGGTGTCATCAACGCCGTCAAGACCATCAAGAAGCTGGCCCCACACGTCGTGGTGGTGGGTGGCAACGTCGTGACGGCTGAGGGCGTCGATGCGCTCGTTGCGGCCGGCAGTGACGTCGTCAAGGTTGGCGTCGGTGCGGGCAGCATCTGCACGACTCGAATTGTTGCCGGAGCCGGTATGCCCCAGATGAGCGCAATCCATGAGAGTGCCGAGGCGGCTGCGGTTCATGGCGTGCCGATCATCGCCGACGGTGGTGTCGTGACCTCCGGTGACATCGTCAAAGCGTTCGCTGCGGGTGCCAACGCGGTCATGGTGGGCAACCTGCTTGCAGGCACCGACGAGGCCCCAGGCGAGCTTGAGCTGGTCGATGGGGCCATGTGGAAGACGTACCGCGGTATGGGTTCGGCGGGCGCGATGCGCGGTCGGGCAACGGATCGGTACGGCACCGGACAAACTCCCGGCAAACATGTGGCCGAGGGGGTCGAGGCCCGCGTACGTTACGCCGGGTCGATCTCGGATCTCATTGGCCAGATGGTCGGAGGGTTGCGGTCCGGTATGGGGTATGCGGGCGCGGCCAACATCGATGAACTTCGGACGAAGACCCGGCTGGTGCACATCACCTCCTCCGGCCTGCGCGAGAGCCACCCCCACGACGTCACCGTGATGCGGGACGAGTAACCTCTCAAACGTGATTGACCTTCGAAA
>SHLQ01000087.1 GCA_004282895.1 Acidimicrobiales bacterium | reverse complement strand
GATGACACCGGCAACCGGCACATCACACAGCCGCGAGATCTTCCGCTTCAGGTCGTCCGTGATCGGCTCGTCGCTGCGACAAACGATCGCGTCGGGTTGAATACCCCGGGACCGGAGTTCGGTGACGGAGTGCTGGGTCGGCTTGGTCTTCTGTTCGCCCGATGGTCCGATGAAGGGCACCAGCGTGACGTGGAGGTAGAAGACGTTTTCCGGGCCAATGTCCAGGCGGAACTGTCGAATCGCCTCAAGGAACGGAAGGATTTCGATATCGCCGACGGTGCCGCCGACCTCAGTGATGACGACATCGGTGTCGTCGGAGGTGAGCTGGCGAATCCGATGTTTGATCTCGTCAGTGATGTGCGGGATCACCTGGACAGTGCGACCCAAGTAATCGCCGCGACGTTCGGCCGCAATCACGGACGAGTAGATCGAGCCGGTCGTGGCATTGGAACGCTGCGTCAGGTTTTCGTCGATGAACCGTTCGTAGTGTCCGAGGTCCAGATCGGTCTCACCGCCATCGTCGGTGACGAACACCTCGCCGTGTTCGAACGGATTCATCGTGCCGGGATCGACATTCAGATACGGGTCGAGTTTCTGCATCGTCACTCGAAGCCCGGAGGACTTGAGCAGTCGGCCGAGCGAAGAAGCGGTCAGTCCTTTACCGAGAGAGCTGGCCACGCCACCAGTCACAAATACATGTTTGGTCACGGGAGATCACGATACCCGTGCGACCGGCGTCGCGCGGTGGACGGTCGGGAGGAATTCGTCCTCGGGGGCTGAGACATGTGGCTCATCGGTTTCCGCGCGAAGTCGCGAGCAATTCCTCGGCATGTTCGCGAGCCGACGAGCTGTCCGGCGAGCCGGACAGCATCCGCGACAACTCGACAATTCGTTCGTCCTCGGACAGCAGGTACGCCTGCGACACGGTCGAGCCTGAGTTGTGGTCTTTGTTGATCACGATGTGATGATCTGCGTGGGCAGCAACTTGAGGAAGATGCGTCACTACGAAGACCTGTTGTGCGTCCGCGAGCTGGGAGAGAGCAAGCCCAACCGAACGGGCCGTTTCGCCACCGATACCCGCATCAACCTCGTCGAAGACCTTGATGGGTGGGCCTCCCGACAGCACCAATCGCAACGCCAACATCGTGCGACTCAGTTCGCCGCCTGAGGCGCCCTTCCCGATCGGCAGAGCCGGCATGCCGGGATTGGGCGCAAGCAGGATCGAGACCTCGTCGCCAGCCTCGCCCTCGATCTCCACGTCGATCGAGGCGGCAGGCATGGCCAGCCCTCGGAGCTCCGCCTCGACTGCGCTGGCCAGCTTTGGCCCTGCCGCTCGCCGGGCTGCGAGCACCGTTGCCGCGGCGGCCTTGCGCGTCTTCTCCTCCGACGCCAAAGCGGCGCTGAGGGTGAGGACCCGTTCGTCGTGTGACTCAAGCGCAGCAAGTCGATCCGCAACCTCGGTGTGGTACGCGACGACGTCGGCCAGTTCTGGTCCGTACTTGCGCTTCAACTCGACCAGGAGCTGGCGACGTTCGCGCACCAGCTGACGTCGTTCGGGGTCGTCGACGGTGGTTTCAGCAATGGTGCGCAGTTCGACCGCGGTCTGTGCGAGTTCGTCCTGCAGGTTTTGCAGCCGGGTTCGATGCTCGTCAAACACGGTCGACTGGCCGAGCGCAGCAATGGACTGACCGATCGCATCGGTCGCCGGACCATCCGAACCAATAGCGACTGCCGCGGACTGGGCGTCATGTTGAACGTCGAACGCGCTGGCCAGAAGATCCTCTTCTTCGCGCAGCTGGTCTTCCTCGTGGGGATCATCGACGGCCGCCGCCGCCAACTCGTCAACCTGATATCGAAGCAGGTCCATGGTGCGGGCCCGTTCGGTCGCATCACCGCCGAGCTCGGCCAGGTCTCGGTTGATGGTGGCGATGCGTTCGTTGCACTCGCGGAGCTCGCGGAGATCGATTTGTCCGAACTGATCGAGTGCGTCGCGTTGGGTGGAGATCCGCAGCAGCGACTGTTGTGCGTGTTGTCCGTGAAGATCGACGTGGGGTTCGATGCGCTCGGCAACAGCGGTGACGGTGGCGAGGCTGCCATCGATGTATGCCCGCGAGCGTCCCGATGTTGGCACGACTCGTCGAACGACAACCTCGGTGCCGTCCGGTTCGATGAAACGTCCTTCGACCGAGGCTTCCTCGGCGCCGACCCGCACGACGTCGGCATCAGCTCGGACCCCCATGAGCAGCTGAATCGCGCCAACGACCATCGTCTTGCCTGCGCCGGTCTCGCCCGTCACGGCAATGGTTCCCTCGGGCAGGAGCAGCGTGAGGTCCTCGATCACCCCAAGGTTTCGGATCTGCAGTTCAGCAAGCATGGGATGTTCCGGGATCAGCGGTCGGCAAGGCCGAGTTTCGACTTCAGGACAACAAGGTGTTCCCGCCGACCGAACGCGACAAGTCGCACAACTCTGGGTGAGCGGGTGCAGCGGATCGTTTCGCCAGGGGCCATGTCGGCAATAGTACGGCCATCCACTGACACGACCGCCGCACGGTGGCCTTCGACGGTCAAATCCACGAGGGTTTCAGGCTCGAGAACCAGTGTCCGGTCGAACAACATGTGCGGGGACACCGGTGTCAGCTGCATGCTGGCGTGATTGGGGGCCACGATCGGCCCCCGGGCGCTGAGGGCGTAGGCAGTGCTTCCGGTCGGCGTGGCAACTATGAGACCGTCGGCGGGGTAGTACGTGAAGAACTCCCCGTCGATGGTGACGCCTATCCGGACAGTGGTCTGACCGGGTGCGCGTTCGATCACGATGTCATTGAGCGCGTGGAACGTCTCGCCGCGCAACTCGCCCGACACCAACATTCGTTCCTCGGTGATGTGGTCGCCGGCCAACGCTCGGTCGACGGCCGAATGCAACTCCTCCGGTTCGATAACCGTGAGATAGCCAAGGTCGCCGAAGTTGACACCAAGGACCTTCACATCCGCGCCATGGAGGAGCTCGACCGCCCGCAGAATTGTCCCATCGCCACCCACACTCACGACCAGATCAAGCTGCGCCCCAAAGTCCGCCTCGTCGACAACGGTGACCCTAGGAAGACCAGTGGCGTCCTCTTCAACCGCGAGAAACTCGTGGCCGTTGCCTTCCACCTCGTCGATCAGGTTTCGAACACACGTCACCGCGTCCTCGTCCTCGCCGTGGAGAACCACGCCGATCTTTGCCATCAGGTCGCTTCCGGAGTTTCGTTCACGGACTCCAGTATGTCCGAGCGACGCAGGTGTCCGAGGAACTCGACGTTTCCCTTGCCGCCCGTGATGGGGGAAAGGGCCAGATCGACGACCTCGAGCGACACGCGAGTCGCTTCGTCGATGAAGGCGTGTAGGACGGCGACCCAGACATCGCGATCCGTAATGACGCCGCGCCCACGACTGACCTCCTGACGACCCGCCTCGAACTGCGGTTTGATCAGAACGACCATGTCACCACCGGGAGCGAGAAGAGTACTGAGGTGTTCGAGCAGACCTCTGGTCGATATGAACGAGAGGTCGCCGACAACAAGATCGAAGCCACCAGCGGCGGCTGGGTCATCGCGGAAGGTGTCGATGGAGACGGAACGGATGTCGCAATTCTCAAGGCTGGTCACCGTCGGCAATGCACGTACGCGTTCGTGCAGCTGGTTGGTGCCAACGTCGATCGCGTAGACGTGGCTCGCGCCTCGTTGGATGAGACAATCGGTGAAGCCGCCGGTCGACGCGCCCGCGTCCAGGGCAAGGCGATTGGTCACGGTGATGTCGAACGTGTCGAGCGCGTGCTCCAGTTTCCGTCCGGCACGGCTTACGAACTTGGCCGGCGGTCCGGCCACCACCACGGGTTCCCCATCGGCGACCAGACGGGAGGCCTTCATGGCCGGAGCACCGTTGACGGTCACCCGCCCTGCGGCGATGAACTCTCGTGCCTGGGTACGCGAGGGTGCGAGATCTCTACGGACCATTGCCAGATCGAGACGTCGTCGTGTAGCCGTGTTTTTCCTATCCTTGAGGGGTAAGCCCGTGCGGTATTTGGGGGCTCGGCGTGCCATGCTGTATACGGCTGCGGGCCAAACCCCCCACGACTGTAGAGCCATTCAGAGCGGAGACGTTCCCTGTGTCAACCATTAACGCTGTCGACGATCTCGAGCTCGAGGTTCGTACCTACGCCGACCGCTTTCAACAGTTGGTCTCCAACGTCGAACGCGTGATCCACGGCAAGACCCGGGAGATTCGACTTGCGTTCCTGTGTCTTCTGGCGCAAGGCCACCTGCTCATCGAGGATGTCCCCGGAGTCGGCAAGACCTCAATGGCTCGTGCCCTCGCCGAATCGGTCGACGGCACGTTGACTCGCATCCAGTTCACGCCGGATCTCCTGCCGACGGACGTCACGGGTGTACAGATCTTCAACCAAGCGAACAACGAGTTCGAGTTTCACCCCGGTGCGGTGTTCGCCAACGTGGTGCTGGCCGATGAGATCAACCGTGCGTCGCCAAAGACCCAGTCCGCGCTGCTCGAGGTCATGGAGGAATACCAGGTCACGGTGGACGGCGTTCCACGTCCGGTCCCGAATCCGTTCCTGGTTGTGGCAACCCAGAACCCCATCGAACACGACGGCACCTACAGCCTTCCGGAAGCCCAGATCGACCGCTTCATGATGCGAATCTCCCTGGGTTATCCCAGTGCGGTGGCTGAGATCGACATCATCGACAGTGCGCCCGCCGGCCGTACCCGAGTCGATGTCGAACCTGTGGTCAGCACCGAAGAGGTGCGCCAGATGGCTCGTATTGCGGATGCGATCTACATCTCGCCAGCGGTACGCCAGTACATCGTTTCCATCGTTCGAGCCACCCGTGAACTGCCAGAGCTTCGGATCGGCGTGAGCCCACGAGGATCGATCGCTCTGGGCCGTACCGCCCGAGCGTTGGCAGCAGCGAATGGTCGCCCCTTCGTCACCGCGGACGATGTGAAAGACCTCACCGAATCCGTGCTCTCCCATCGCCTGTTGCTGAAGCCCGAGTCGGAGTTTGAGGGTGTCGACGCTTTGGAGCTGTTGCGGGCGGTCCTGCGCGAAATCCCAACCCCCAAAGAGCGCGTCGAGCGCTAATTTCCGTGCTTACCGCGTCGGGGAAGGCCTTTCTGGCGATTGGTGTTGTGACGCTGCTTCTTGGCGTCATCTTCGGTTACGGCACTCTCGTCGCGTTCGGCCTAGCGCTCTTGGCCGTGACGCTCATCGGTCGACTCTGGGTGCTTCGCCGTCCGAGGGTTTCGGCGGAGCGCGAGGTTATTCCGGTGCGGGTTCGGTCTGGCCGTCCGGCGAGGAGTGTTCTCACGGTTCGCAACAGCGGACGCCGCACGACCACGGGTGGCGTCGCCCTCGAGAGCTTCGGTCAGGCCGCCCTCCCGGTTCAGATCCCTGGTCTCGAACCCGGTGAGCGAGCGACGGTCGTCACCGACCTGCCGACGGATCGCCGAGGTGTCTTCCGAGTCGGTCCGCTCGATGTCACCCGCTCCGATCCGTTCGGACTCATCAAGTCTGGCGAATCAGAAGAAGGCGTCGGCCGACTGTGGGTGCACCCCTTGACCCACGACCTGCGTCCATTTCCGGCGGGAATCGCGCGCGACTTGGAAGGACCCGAGTCGGGCGAGGCTCTCGAGGGCGGCGTGACGTTCCACACGCTGCGTGAGTACGTCCGTGGCGACGACCTCCGCCTGATCCACTGGGCGTCCACCGCTCGCAGTGGGAAGATGATGGTTCGACACAACGTGGACACCCATCAGCCTCGGTCGCTCGTCATCTTCGACACGCGGGCGGCGGGGTACGACCACAAGACCTTCGAAGACGCCGTCCGAGCCGTGGCGTCGATCGTCACCGCTTCGGCGAGAAGGAACTTCGAATACCGCCTGGTGATGACCGACGGCACCGAGCTCTCACACCACATGGCAACCGCCACGGTCATGGATCGACTCGCGGAGATGGGGATGTCCTTGTCAGGCAATCTCGGCCACGTACTCGATGGTTTGATCACCGACACCGGAGGGGTGTCGCTCACCGTCGTGACCGGCCGCATCGAACCGGTTGAGCTTGCCGCGCTCAATCGGGTGAGGGACAAGTTCGAAATCACGACAATCGCCCAATTCGCACCACCCGACTTCGCGTTGCAGCGCGGTGTCGCCGACGCACTCCTGCTCTCCTCGGCGTCGAGCGAAGACTTTGCCCGCTCGTGGAATCAGGCGACGCGGCTGTGAGACGCCAACTCTTCCTTGGCCAGCTCTCGGCGATGGGCCTGTGGCTGACGGTTGCGGCACTGTTCTACGGCCGCATCTTTTCCGGCGCGGCATGGTTGGTACCTGTTCTGGGCGGCGTCCTCCTGTCCGCTGCGATGGCCCTCGTGTTCGGTCGTACCTCGATGCCACCCAGCGCCCGGGCGGCGGCACTTGTTGTCGCCGGTGTGCTCTTCGTGGCAATTGCGGTTGTATTGCCGACGGCGACCGTCAACAGCGTTGGTGACTTCATCGATCTTTTGCTCGGTACCACAGTCGATGGCTGGCGGAACTCGCTCACACCGACCCTCCCGATCGATACGTCGATCGCAGAACCATTGGGATTTGTGGGTGTTGTGTCATGGATCACGGGAGCCATTACGGGCACATTCGTCGCCAGATCCGCACAACCAGCGATTCCGATCATCCCCGGCCTGCTGTTCGTTGGCCTCGCTCTGCCGCTGGCAGCTCCGGTTGGATCAGCGCCCTACAGCCTGGTCGCTGGACTGATCGCCAGTGGCCTGCTCCTGGTGCTCGTACGCGCTGTTCCGGAGGCGACGCTGAGTGACGGGAGCAGCAGCCAGGTCACGGAGTTTGTCGGGGAACGGCTGCTCACCGAACGACTCATCTCTGGTGTTCCGGTTCTTCTTCTGGTGGCAGCCGTGGTGCCCGTCCTCGTGAACCTGACGCCTGCGCCAACAGAGGAGCCGTTTGATCCGCGAACGCTGCGGGTCGAGGAGGTGCAGACAACATTCTCCGTAAATCCGCTGGCGCAACTGAAGTCTCAGCGCACGGCGGAGCCGGCCCAGCGTGCGTTCCTCCTCGAGCTGCCTGCACCGCCGGACCCTGCGTTCTTTGATCGCGTCGGACTGGTCGCCCTCGACTCTTTCGATGGAGTCAATTGGAATACCGGAGCGACCTACCGCGACACGCCAGCAGATCTCAGCTCGTTCCGCGAGATCACTGTCGACGAACTGGTGGTGCCGCAGGTGATCGAAGTCACCGGGGCGCAATATCCGTGGATTCCGGCAGGAAACCGTCCCGCCCGGATCGATGCGGACGATGTCTGGTTCGATGAGGAATCGGGCACTCTCATCACGCCGGACGGACCAACAAACCTCCGCTACGAATTGCTGTCACGCGTTGCCGTCCCGACGGAGGAACAATTGCGTGGCGCGGTGGTGGACCGCACCGACCGCAGCTACCTCGAGCTCCCAAACCTCCCCAACGACAGCAGCCTCGATCGCCTCGGAGATCGGCTTGTCGGGTCCAACGACTTCGACCGACTGAAGGCACTCGAGCAGGCGTTGAAGAACGATTGGACGCTCGTTCTCACGACCAGCTCGGCGATACCGGGCACATCGGTTGGACGCCTGGAACGCTTCATGACCGCCGGCGAGGGATATCGGGACCAGTTCGTCGCTTCTTTCGCGGTCGCCGCGAGAAACCAGGCGTTCCCGACCCGTATCGTTGTCGGCTATCGCATCACGGAAGCGACCGATGACAACACCGAGGTATACCTCGACACCATCACGTCGGCGCAATACGACGCCTGGCCCGAGGTGTTGTTCCAAGGGATCGGCTGGGTGCCGTTCGATCCTGTGCCGATCGCGTCGGGCGAGGCCGGAGGCAACGAAGAGGACGCAACCTCGGTGAGCGAGGGGCAGACCGTGACGCAGGGCCCAACGCCGCAGGAGGCCGAGCCGGAGGAGGATTCGGAAGTCGCGGATCAAGAGCCGCGAACGACCACGACGGTCCGTGTCCTCGTCGTCTCGGGTCTCTTCCTGGTGCTGTTTCCGTTGATGCTCCTGTTTTTCGTCTTTGCCGTGAAGCTCCTGCGCCGACGGTGGCGTCGCAGCATCGACGAGCCCACCGCACGAGTGCTTGCAGGATGGCAGGAGAGCAAGGACCGCCTGGTTGAAGCCGGAGTTGACGTTCGTCCGGACATGACAGTGAAGGAAATCGTCTCCGCCGGACGTCGCGACCTGGGTGTGCACGCGTCAAGTCCTCTGTCGACCCTCGCGCCGTTCGTCACCGCAGCCATCTACGCGGAGGAGGGGCCCAGCGATCAGATCGCCGATCTCGTCTGGGGTGAGGTCGAACTCTTCGACCGGCACCTCAACGACTCCAGATCGCGCATCCAGACGATACGCGCCCGAGTTGACCCGCGGCCCCTGCTCGAGAGCGTCTAACCCCCTCGAGCCTCCTTGTAGGCAGCAAGAGTCCGCTCCCGTGCCATCGCGTGGTCGACGATCGGTGCGGGGTACGAGTCGCCGAGAACCACCCCAGCGGCTGCAAGATCGAGTGGGGCGCTCTCCCATGGCGCGTGCACCGCAGAAGCGTCGAGACCTGCCAACTCCGGAACCCAACGGGAGATGTACACACCCGCCGGGTCGAACCTGCGGCTTTGGGTGATCGGATTGAAGATTCGGAAGTATGGCGCCGCGTCGGTGCCTGTTCCGGCAACCCATTGCCAGTTGCCTGCGTTCTGTGCGGGATCGGCGTCCACAAGGAGATGGCGAAACCACTCCTCGCCGTGTCGCCAGTCGATCAACAGATCCTTGACCAGAAAGGATGCGGCGATCATACGGACCCGGTTGTGCATCCAACCGGTCTGGGCGAGTTGGCGCATGCCGGCATCAACGATCGGGTAGCCAGTCTGGCCCGCCTTCCATCGTTGGAGACCGTCGGGGTCATCCTCCCAGCGGATCGCGTCGTACTCTGGTCGGAACGCATGGGAGAGCATCGACGGTGTTTCCATCAACAGGTGGGCATACCAGTCTCTCCACGCCAACTGGCGAACGAACGCTGCCCTTCCCGGGGTGTGCGTCCCAACGGTTTCGAGGACGGTTCGGGGGGAGATGGTCCCGAAGCGAAGTGCTGCGGAAAGACCGCTCGTACCGGGGACAGACGGTATGTCCCGCGTCGACTCGTAGTCATCGACCGTGTGGCACCACTCGTTCAAGGCGGCGAAAGCTGCATCGGATCCTGGTGGGTGCGGTGGTGACGAATACTCCGGCAGCGGATCACCCGATGCCGTCTCGATGGTGGCTGTGCCGACCTGCGGCATAGAAGCGAGGGGTGTCCTGTCCCAGGTCTTCCAGAACGGCGTGAAGACCCTCGAGAGGGTGCCCTTGGCGGTCAGGACTGCGCCGGGGGGCTGTATGAGTGTTCCCCAGAATCGTTCCGTACGGATGGGAAGCGAGTGCATGATGGCGGCTTCGCGAGAACGGCCGAACGCCGAGGTCGCGTTGTTGAAACACAGCACGTCACAGGATCCCAGCGCCTCATGCAGGGCAGCGCCCGGCTGGTGGGAGACGACCAGCAGGTCGCCCCCATGGCCACGGAGTTCCTCCCGTAGCGCCGCAACGTTGGCGAGGTACTGCGTCCGTCGGAACTCCCCGACGGACGCCAGGAGCCTCTGGTCGAGTGTCACGAACGGCAAGACACGTTCGGCATTGGCGGTCGCCCACGCCCACGCCGGATTGTCCACCAGACAAAGATCGGCCCGGAACCAAAGAGCCGCGCGCTCGGCGAGATCAGACATACGTGAAATCTACGCTCGCCGGTCGTGTTGTGGGAGTCCGAGCAGCGATACAGTCCGTGTCATGTCGTACACGGTGGAGACCGAGGTCTTCCAGGGCCCCTTTGATCTCCTCCTGCATTTGATCCTCACCGAGGAGTTGGAGCTGTACGACGTCTCGCTTTCGTCGATCGTCGATCGGTACCTCGTCGAGCTCGATCGTATGCAACACACGGATCTCAACGTTGCGACAGAGTTCCTGCTCATCGCCGCAACGCTGGTCGAACTCAAGGCCAGACGGCTCTTGCCCGACGATGATGCCTTCGACCTCGACGACGAACTCGCGCTGTTCGAGGAGCGCGATCTGTTGCTGGCGCGTCTCGTGGAGTGCAAGACGTTCAAGGACGCCGCCAGCGTGTTGCGCCAACACAGCGAGGTCGCTCGGCAGACCTATCCCCGCGTCGCCGGAGTCGAGGAGGCGTTCATGCACGCCGCCCCCGACATGCTTGAAGGTATCGACACGCAGGATCTCAAATCGGCGTTCATTCGCGCGAAGACACCGCGGCCCGAGCCGGTCCTGGATCTCTACCACCTGAGCGCCGTCACCGCGTCCGTGGATGACGCCGTGAGAGAGCTCGTGGAGGAGCTTCCCGGCGCCGGACTGGTCCGTTTCCGCGACATCACTGCCTCGCTGGTCGACCGCATCGAGATCGTGGTGCGGTTCCTTGCCCTTCTCGAGCTTTTCAAACAGGGTCTCGTGGACGTTACCCAGGCTCGGGCATTCGGGGACATCGAGCTCGTCTGGATCGGCGGCAACCCCGAAGAGGCTCTGCACGCACTCGCTATCGACAGGTATGACGGATGACCCAACACACGACAGACAACGACAACAGCGCCGAGTTCTCCCACGATCTGCGGGCCGCGGTCGAGGCGGTCGTGATGGTTTCCGAACACCCCGTCGACGTCCGTTTGCTCGCGCAGTTGGTTGAGACCAGCGTGGAGACGGTCGAGATGGTGTGCGCCGGGTTGGCCGCCGAATACGCGCAGCAGGGGAGGGGATTCCAACTCGTTCGCGTCGCCGGCGGCTACCGCTTCCAGAGCCATCCCGATCAGGCGGCGTATGTGGAACGGTTCGTCATCGAGGGTCAGAGCTCGCGATTGTCCGCGGCTGCGCTCGAAACCCTCGCAATCGTGGCCTACAAGCAACCGATCTCCCGGGCCCAGATCGCGGCGATTCGCGGCGTTTCGGTCGATGCGGTCGTTCGAACCCTCACCCATCGGGGATACATCGAAGAGGTCTCCCGTGACCCCGGTCCAGGACAAGCCGTCATGTACGGAACCTCCCGGCTGTTTCTCGAGAAGATGGGACTGGATTCCGTTTCCGATCTTCCGGATCTCGGTGACTTCGTGCCGGACCCGACCATCGTCGAGGCGCTCGAGCAGGGACTGCGATTTGATGCGTCGGAAGTCATCGACGCGCAACCCGCGCAAGACGAAGATGCGCCGGCGGCACCGGTCATCGATCTGCGAGATTCCGCGAACTCGCCATCGGTGTGAGCGACGACGCGCCGCCCAAACGCGAGCGAGTGCACAAGGTGATGGCGGCTGCGGGGGTGGCGTCCAGGCGCGTGTGCGAAGACATGATTTTCGACGGCCGGGTGGAAGTGAACGGCGAGCGCTGCGAGATCGGAGCCAAGGTTGACCCGCTCGGCGACATCATCACGGTGGACGGTGTTGTGGTGGGTATCGACCCGACGCGCGAGACCTGGTTGTTGAACAAACCTGTGGGGGTCATCTCCTCCGCGGCCGACACGCACGATCGCGAGGTCGTCACGGATCTCATCGATTCGACGGCCCGGTTGTTCCCGGTCGGCCGATTGGACGCCGACTCGGAGGGCCTTTTGTTGTTGACGAACGACGGCGGATTGGCGCACCGGCTAATGCACCCGTCACACGGGGTGGAGAAGGAGTACCTCGTCAGCGTCGAAGGTGCCCCCAGTCGACGTGCACTTCGAACCCTTCGCGAGGGGGTCGAGTTGGATGACGGGATCACTGCTCCAGCCAAAGTCAGCACACCCGCCGACGGTATGTTGCGCATCGTTTTGCATGAGGGTCGAAATCGTCAGATCCGACGGATGTGTGACGCTGTGGGCCATCCCGTGCTGCGGCTTGTGCGGATGCGAATCGGTCCGCTGGTCGACTCGACGCTGGCGCCGGGTGCGTCTCGACAATTGAGCTCGGCGGAGATCCGTTCCTTGGAGGAAGCAGCGGTTCGCAGCACGACCACGGAGCGTTAGGCTCGTCGGTCATGTCTGGGGATACGCAACGTGTTGCCGGGGTCATCGGCCTCGGACTCATTGGTGGCAGCGTGGCCGTCGCCATGAAGGACGCGGGCTACGAGGTGTGGGGAGTCGATGCCGACCCTGATCGCGAACGGGAGGCACTGGCAAACGGCATCATCGACCACGGGGGAATACAGCGAAAGACGGAGCTGACCATCATCGCCACCCCGGTCGACTCCATCGCCGAGGCTGCGCAGCTCGCGCTGGCGGAAACCGACGGGTGGGTGACCGACACCGGCTCGGTGAAGGCTCGGATCGCCAGCGAGGTTGAAGACCCTCGCTTCGTTCCAGGACATCCCATGGCCGGTTCCGAACAGAGCGGCCTGAGTGGCGCCCGCGGAACGTTGTTTCGCGGCGCGGCGTGGGTCCTGACACCAACGCCATTCACCGCAGACGACGCCTTCGGCTACGTGCGGCAGTGGGTTGCATCACTCGGCGCCGACGCCGTCACACTGGAGCCGGAAAGCCACGATCGTATGGTGGCGACCGTGTCGCACGTACCCCATCTGGCTGCCGCTGCGCTCATGAATGTGGCCGACGAACACGCGGAGGAGCACTCCGCGCTTCTTCGACTGGCGGCGGGCGGCTTCCGGGACATGACGCGCATCGCTGCCGGCTCACCCGATATCTGGCCCCCGATCTGCCTGCAGAACCGTTCCGCAATCACGACGGCGTTGGACTCGGTCCTCGCCCGGCTCACGACGCTTCGTGAGGCAGTTGATACCGGCGACAGCTCAGCGATTCGGGACTCCCTGGCGCAGGCCAGTCGAGCCCGCCTGAACCTGCCGGGAGCACGCACGCTTCCCGCAGCTCTTTCCGAAGTACGGGTCCGGATCAAGGACCGCAGCGGCGAGCTCGCACGGTTGACTGCGCTCGCCGCAGAGCTGGACACCAACATCTTCGACCTCGAGATCGCCCACTCGGCGGAGGGTCCCACCGGCGTCATCGTTCTTCTCGTGGACACGAGCCAGGCCTCCGCGCTCGCGGACGCTCTGCGCACGCGGGACTACCAGCCGTCGGTGCGGCCCATCTCGTGACGACGCAGGTGGTCCGTCCGATCGTCGGATCACTCGACGCGGACGTGGTCCTGCCCGGGTCGAAGAGCATCGCCAACCGAGCGCTCGTCGGGGCGGCGTTGGCGTCGGGACAATCGACTCTTCGCAACATCGCCGACTCCGACGATGTTGTCGCGATGATCTCCAGCCTGCGTTCCCTCGGAGCCGAGATCCACCACGAGGAAACCACCGCAACCGTCGTCGGCGTCGCTGGCCGCCCAGCCCCACCGCAGTCGCCGCTGAACGCCAACCAATCCGGCACCACCGCCCGGTTCCTGCTGCCCGTGTTGGCGCTGGCCGGATCAGGGACGTTGACGGCGCACGAGCAGATGTTGTCCCGCCCGATGGCTGATCAAGTGGCCGCGCTACGAGCCCTGGGGGCGGAGCTGACGGCCGAGAGCCTGCCGATTTCCGTGCGGGCGTCCGTCACCGGCCGTTCGGTCGAAGTCGCCTCGTCCACCTCCAGTCAGTTCGTATCCGGGCTCATGCTCATCGGCGGCTGTTTGCCCGATGGTCTCGACCTGCATCTCCAAGGCGAGCCCGTCTCCCAGCCGTACATCACGATGACGGCAGAAGTCCTGCGGGCCTTTGGCGCATCGGTCGAGTGGCAGGGAGACCATATTCGAATCGCCGGAGGCGGATACGTTGGGCGTGAATACGACGGCGAGCCCGATGCCTCCACAGCCACCTACCCGCTCGCCGCTGCCGCGATCGTCGGAGGGCGAGTACGCGTCGTCGGCCTGGGATCGGATCTGGTGATCGTCGACGTGACCGCGAGGACGGG